>JBKJQM010000033.1:0-2517 GCA_046594005.1 Mycobacteriales bacterium | reverse complement strand
GTCGCTGCTGGCGCTGGCAGGCGTGGTCCCCCTGACCGCCGGGGCGCTGCACCTCGCCGGTCGGTGCCTCGACGACCCCGCTCTGGGGGTGCTCGTGCCGACGTCCGATCGTGGCGTCGGAATGGTCTTCCAGGAGTACCTGCTGTTCCCGCACCTGACGGTCCTCGAGAACGTGGCGTTCGGCCTGCGGGCCACCGGTACACCGCGCCGGAAGGCACGGACCGAGGCAGGCGCCTGGCTCGACCGGATGGGGCTCGCCGACCGGGCGGGGGTGAAGCCCCGAACGCTGTCCGGCGGGCAGGCGCAACGGGTTGCGCTCGCCCGGGCACTGGTCACCGAGCCCGACCTGCTGCTGCTCGACGAACCGCTCGCGGCACTCGATGCCGGCAGCCGCATGCACATCCGCTCGGACCTGCGCCGTCACCTCGCAGAGTTCGGCGGCTGCACCGTGCTCGTCACGCACGACCCGCTCGACGCGATGGTGCTCGCCGACCGGCTCGTCGTCGTCGAGGGGGGACGGGTGGTGCAGACCGGGCCCCCGGCCGAGGTCGCTCGCGCGCCGAGGACCGAGTACGTCGCCCGCCTCGTCGGGCTTAACCTCTACCGCGGGCACGCTGACGGCCGACGTGTCCAGCTGTCCGGCGGTGGACACCTGGAGATGGCCCACGACGCCACCGGTGAGGTCTTCGTGACGGTCCGGCCGTCCGCCGTCGCGCTGCACCGCAGCCGCCCGGAGGGCTCGGCCCGCAACTGCTGGCTCGGCCGTGTCGCCGGCCTCGAGCAGCACGGGGACACCGTGCGGGTCGAGGTCACCGGGGTCCCGGCCGTCCTGGCTGATGTCACCCGCGCCGCCGTCGCCGAACTCGGCCTCGGCCCGGGCACGCCGGTCTGGGTGTCGGTCAAGGCCACCGAGCTGCACCTGGACAGCGCAACGCCTCCTCGGTCGAGGACGTCCGAGGTGGAGCCGTGACGACGCGAGCAGCACCGGCCCGACGCCGGCCGCGAGCGGATCCAGGAGATCACGGTCGCCCCGAAGGCCCCCTTTTCGTGAGAAGACGGGCAGATCAGGGCATCCCGCCGTACAGTCGGCGCAGCGAGACGACCGGGGGGACGTCGGACGTGTGACAGTGATGAAGGAGCGGCGGTACCGCGCCTGGTCCGTCATCGGCCGGGTGAGCGATCCCGCCTACGCCATGCGACTGCTGGGCCTGCGCTTCGTCGCGCGCGACACCGAGCGGCAGTACCAGGGCTGGCGTGTGGTCACGGCCAGGCCCTTCGCCCGGATCGGCTACATCGGGTCCGCGCCCAGCTGGACCCTGCTGCTCATCGCGGTGCTGGTGCTGGACCCGGGTGCCGCCCGCGAGGCCGCCGTCTACGTCGGCGGCTGGATCCTGCTGCTGGTCGTGCTGACGGCGCTGACCTTCCCCGAGGCCCTGCGCCGCACGGTCATGCCGCTGGCCGCCGCGGCCAACGGCCTCGCCGGCTTCCTCATCGTCTGGCTGACGTCCGACGTGGTCCTGGACGGGGAGCTGGAGCAGACGCGCGCCGGGGTCTCGACCGCCGGCCTGATCGTCGTCATGTTCTTCGGCTTCGCGATCTTCCGGCTGCCGCCAGGCGCGGCGGTGCTCGCGGTGACCCCGTACGTCGTGTTCGGCTCCTTGCGCTTGCTGGCGGACTACCGCGCCGGGGCCCTGAACGCCGTGGAGGCCGGCTCCCTGGTGGCGGCGCAGTGGATCGCCTTCCTGGGGTGCCTGCTCGTCTGCGTGGTCATCGAGGTCGTGGACCGGCGGACGTTCTGCAAGGACCAGGTCATCGCCGCGCAGCAGGCGGAGCTCCGTGCGAGCCGGGAGACGATCCGTCGCTACGTCCCGCGCGCCGTCGTCGAGCACATCGTCAGCGGCGACACCGTCGGCATCGAGGCGCCCACGCGTCGCCGCGTGACCGTCCTGTTCGCCGACATGGTGGAGTTCACCGCCCTGGCCGACCGGGTCGAGGGCGAGGTGCTCACCCAGGTGGCGAACGACTACCTGACCGCGATGAGCCAGCTCGTCGACACGCACGGCGGCATCGTGTGCGAGTTCGGCGGTGACGGTCTGATGGCCCTGTTCGGGGCGCCGGACGAGATGGCCCTCGTGGATCAGGCCGTGAACGCGGTGGGGGCGGCCCAGGACATGCAGGCTCGGATCCCGTCCCTGAACGCGGTCTGGCAAGGCGTCGGCGTCGGCGACCCGATGCAGATGCGCATCGGCATCAACACCGGCGTGCTGAGCGTCGGGAGCTACGGCTACGAGGGCCGGATGACCTACACCGCCATCGGCCTGCACACCAACATCGCTGCCCGGCTCCAGTCGCACTGCGAGCCGGGTCGGACGCTGCTCAGCGACACGACGTGGCACCTGGTCAAGGACCGCGTCGACTGTGAGCCGCGCGGGATGGTGCAGTGCAAGGGCGTGCACTACCCGATCCCGGTCTACTCGCCGGTGGCCGAGGCCGCCGACGTCGCGTCGGATCAGGAGC
>JBKJQM010000453.1:0-9679 GCA_046594005.1 Mycobacteriales bacterium | reverse complement strand
TCTCGATGGCGGTGGACCGCAAGGCCATCACCGACGCCATCTTCAACGGCACCCGCGAGCCGGCCTTCTCGGTCGTCTCCCCGGTCGTCGACGGCAGCCGCAAGGACGCCTGCAAGTTCTGCGAGTACAAGCCGGACGAGGCCAAGAAGCTGCTCGCCGAGACCGGTTTCGACACCAGCAAGCCGGTCGACCTGTGGTTCAACGCCGGTGCCGGCCATGACGACTGGGTCCAGGCCGTCGGGAACAACCTGCGCGACAACCTGGGCATCAAGTACAAGCTCCAGGGCGGCCTGCAGTTCGCCGAGTACCTGCCCAAGATCGACGCCAAGGGCATCACCGGGCCGTTCCGCCTGGGCTGGTCGATGGACTACCCGTCCCCGCAGAACTACCTCGAGCCGCTGTACAGCACCTCGGCACTGCCGCCGAACGGCTCGAACGGGTCCTTCTACAGCAACCCGGCCTTCGACAAGCTCGTCGCCGACGGCAACGCCGCCGACAGCAACGACGCGGCGATCAAGAAGTACCAGGAGGCCGAGGACGTCCTGCTGGAGGACATGCCGGTCATGCCGATGTTCTTCGGCAAGATCCAGAGCGCGTACTCCGACAAGGTCGCCAACGTCGTCGTCGACGCGTTCGGCCGCATCCGTCTCGAGGACGTGACGGTCAACTAGCAGTCGCCCACCCGGCCGCCCACCTCGCGGCCGGACCCCGACGGCGTGCCTCCCTGTGCTTCGCGCACCGGGAGGCACGCCGTCGGCGGGTCGAGGCCGACCCGCCGGGGCGCACGTGCCCTACTGTCCCTGCACCGCGTACGACCCCGTCCCACCCGGCCGTCACCCGCTGCCGGGCTCGCGTCCTAGGAGGGCCATGGCCCGCTACATCGCGCGTCGCCTGCTGCTCGCGATCCCCGTGCTCATCGGCGCGTCCTTCCTCATCTTCGCCATGGTCTTCGCGCTGCCGGGCGACCCGATCCGGGCGCTGGCCGGGGACCGGCCGCTGTCGGAGTCGGTCGCCACCCAGCTGCGCTCCGAGTACCACCTGGACGACCCGTTGCCGGTGCAGTACGTCAAGTACATCGGCGGCCTCGCGCAGGGCGATCTCGGCACCAACTTCGCCGGCCGTCCCGTCGCCGAGATCCTCGGCCAGACGGTGCCGGTGACGGTCAAGCTCGCCGCAGTGGCGCTGGTCTTCGAAGGCATCATCGGCCTGCTGGCCGGCGTGCTCGCCGGCATCCGCAAGAAGTCCTTCTTCGACAACCTGGTGCTGGTCTCCACGACGCTGGTGGTGTCCATCCCCGTCTTCGTCCTGGGCTTCCTGGCGCAGTACACGCTCGGGCT
Source organism: Mycobacteriales bacterium (assembly GCA_046594005.1). Classification (GTDB taxonomy): domain Bacteria; phylum Actinomycetota; class Actinomycetes; order Mycobacteriales; family SCTD01; genus SCTD01. The sequence goes on along the minus strand of JBKJQM010000453.1, from coordinate 8,342 downwards.
CAAGCTGGGCGTGTTCCCGGTGGCGGGCGTCGCCAACGGCTTCCGGGGCTACCTGCTGCCCGGTTTCGTGCTCGGTGCGCTGTCGCTGGCCTACATCGCCCGCCTGACCCGCACCTCCCTGGTGGAGAACCTCTCCAACGACTACGTCCGCACCGCCAGGGCCAAGGGCCTGACGCCGCTCTCGGTCGTCGGCAAGCACACCTTGCGCAACAGCCTGATCCCCGTCGTGACCTTCCTCGGCGCTGACCTCGGGGCGCTGCTGTCGGGCGCGGTCGTCACCGAGGGCATCTTCAACATCCCCGGGCTCGGTCGAGCGGTCTTCCAGGCCATCCAGAAGCAGGAGGGCACCGTCGTCGTCGGCATCGTGACGCTGTTCGTGTTCGTCTTCATCGTCTTCAACCTCCTGGTCGACGTCTTGTACGCGGCCCTCGACCCCCGGATCCGCTATGAGTGAGCGCCCCTCCCGTACCGGCCGCGCGGCGCCGGACTCGCCGGCCGGCCAGGCGAGCACGGAGACCGAGGACCGCGGCGTCGGGCACGGCGATGCGAGCATCCCGCCGACCGCCGGTGGCCGCGACGCCGAGATGCCCAAGACGACCGACGACCTGCGCCAGGCCAGCCTCTGGTCGGACGCCTGGCGCCAGCTGCGGCGCAACAAGCTGTTCCTCATCGCGTCGGCCCTGCTGATCCTGCTGGCGGTCGTTGCGGCGTTCCCGGGCCTGTTCACCAGCCTGGGCGACCCGCGGACCGCGGCCGGGTCCTGCAACCTGGCCAACTCCAAGCTGGGGCCGCGCGCGGACGCCTGGTTCGGCAACGACATCCAGGGCTGCGACCACTACACCAACGTGATCTACGGCGCCCGCGTCTCGATGATCATCGGTCTCGTCGTCGTCGGCGGGTCGGCTCTGATCGGCGTGGTCCTCGGGGGGCTCGCCGGCTTCTTCGGGGGCTGGTTCGACATGCTGATGGCCCGTGCCACCGACATCGTGTTCGGCCTGCCCATCATCCTCGGGGCGATCCTCATCCTCAACGCCTTCCCCAGCCGCGGACTGCCGCAGGTGTCCCTGGCCCTGATCCTGCTGGGGTGGCCGACGATCCTGCGACTGTTCCGGGCGAGCGTGATCTCGATCAAGGACACCGACTACGTCTCCGCCGCTCGTGCCATGGGTGCCAGCAACAGCCGGATCCTGCTCAAGCACATCCTGCCGAACGCGATCGCACCGGTGCTGGTCTACTCGACCATCGCGGTCGGCGGCATCATCGCCGCCGAGGCGACGCTGTCCTTCCTCGGGATCGGCCTGCAACGACCTGCGGTCTCCTGGGGGCTCCAGATCGACGGCGGTCAACGACTGCTGCGCACCGCGCCGCACATCATCCTGTTCCCTTCGCTGTTCCTGTCGGTGACGGTCCTGTCCTTCATCCTGCTCGGCGACGCCCTGCGCGACGCCCTCGACCCGAAGACGCGCTGACATGACGAGCACCCTGACCACGCCCACGGTCTCCGGCGGCCCCGGCGCGGCGCTGCTCGAGGTGGACGACCTCTACGTCGAGTTCCGCACGGACTACGGCGTGGTCCACGCCGTGAACGGCATCAGCTACACGCTGGCAGCCGGGGAGACGCTCGCGATCCTGGGCGAGTCCGGCTGCGGGAAGTCGGTCAGCGCGCAGTCGATCATGGGCATCCTCGACAGCCCGCCCGGCTTCGTGACGGGAGGGGAGATCCGCTACAAGGGTCGCAACCTGCTGACGATGTCGTCGAAGGAGCAGCGCGACATCCGCGGCGAGGAGATCTCGATCGTCTTCCAGGACGCGCTGTCCTCGCTCAACCCGGTCTTCACCGTCGGCGCGCAGATCGGCGAGATGTTCCGGCGCCACCGCGGGTCCTCGCGCGCCGACGCCAAGAAGGCGGCCATCGAGCTGATGGAGCGCGTCCGCATCCCCTCGGCGCGTGAGCGGGTCAACGACTACCCGCACCAGTTCTCCGGCGGCATGCGCCAGCGCGTCATGATCGCGATGGCGATCGCCCTCGACCCGGCCATCCTCATCGCCGACGAGCCGACGACCGCACTCGACGTCACCGTGCAGGCCCAGATCATGGACCTGCTCTCCGAGCTCCAGCGCGAGACCGGCATGGGGCTGATCCTCATCACCCACGACCTCGGTGTCGTCGGTGAGATCGCCGACCGCATCGCCGTGATGTACGCCGGCCGCATCGTCGAGACCGGCGTGACCGACACCGTCTTCAGCGCGCCGGCGATGCCCTACACCGAGGGGCTGATGGCCTCGATCGCCCGCGTCGACCAGAAGGGCCAACGGCTCAACCCCATCGTCGGGGCGCCTCCGAACCTCGCGGACCTGCCGACCGGCTGCCCGTTCCACCCCCGCTGCCCGCGTGCCACCGACCGCTGCCGCGCCGAGCTCCCGCCGCTGCGCGAGATCCTCCCCGGTCGCCGCAGCGCCTGCCACTACGCCGAAGAGGTCCTGGGTGTCTGACGTTCCGACGACCACCGTCGACGCGAGCAAGGTCGACCACGCCCCGCTACGGGCCGGGGAGGAGCTGCTGCGCGTCGAGGGCCTGGTCAAGCACTTCCCGCTGACCCAGGGCGTCGTCTTCAAGAAGACGGTCGGCCAGGTCCGCGCCGTCGACGGCGTCAACTTCACGCTGAAGTCCGGCGAGACGCTCGGACTCGTGGGGGAGTCCGGCTGCGGCAAGTCCACGGTCAGCAAGCTGCTGATGAGCCTCGAGAAGCCCACGGCCGGGTCGGTGTTCTACAAGGGCACCGACATCACCGACCTCAAGGGCAAGGAGCTGCGCAAGCTCCGCCGGAACATCCAGATCATCTTCCAGGACCCGTACAGCTCGCTGAACCCGCGCATGACGGTCGGCGACATCGTGTCCGAGCCCTGGGACATCCACCCGGACGTCGTCGCCAAGGGCGACCGGCAGCGCCGCACCCGCGAGCTGCTCGAGCGCGTCGGCCTCAACCCCGACTTCGTCAACCGCTACCCGCACCAGTTCTCCGGCGGCCAGCGCCAGCGCATCGGCATCGCCCGCGCGCTCGCGCTGCAGCCCGAGATCATCATCTGCGACGAGCCGGTCTCGGCGCTCGACGTCTCGGTGCAGGCGCAGGTCATCAACCTGCTCGAGGAGCTGCAGGACGACTTCGGGCTGTCCTACATCTTCATCGCCCACGATCTGTCGGTCGTCCGCCACATCAGCGACCGCGTGGCCGTGATGTACCTCGGCTCGATCGTCGAGATCGGGTCCGAGGACGACATCTACGAGAAGACCGCGCACCCGTACACCCAGGCGCTGCTGTCGGCGGTCCCCGTCCTCGACCCCGGCGCCCGCGCCGGCAAGAAGCGGATCATGCTGACCGGCGACGTGCCGAGCCCGGCCAACCCGCCGTCGGGCTGCCGCTTCCGGACCCGGTGCTGGAAGGCGCAGGACGTCTGCGCCACCGATCCGCCCGAGCTCGTCGAACGCGGACAGGGGCACCCGGTCGCCTGCCACTTCGCCGAAGCGGTCCAGGTCGTGACCGCCGTGGACGTCGCCGCCGAGCCCCTCCCGGAGAACACTCCGGCGCTGCGCCGGCGCCCTGCGCCGAAGAAGGCCTGAGGCGGCGTCCGCCGCAGCTATCCTGATCGGCACACCCCGTACCCCTCGATCGGAGCTCCTCCCCGTGGTCACCTTCCTGTCCGTGCTGCTGGTCATCACCAGCATCGGCATGATCGTCCTGGTCCTGCTGCACCGGGGCAAGGGCGGTGGCCTGTCGAACCTGTTCGGCGGCGGGGTGTCCTCCTCGCTCGGCGGCAGCGCCGTCGTGGAGAAGAACCTCGACCGGCTCACGATCATCTGCGGGCTCGTGTGGGCCGTCTGCATCATCGCGCTCGGACTGCTCCTCAAGGAGCCGGCCGTCGCGCCGCTGGGCTAGCCAGGCCCGCACCCCCTGCCAGAGGGACAGCACGACCCCGCAGTACCGACGAGGAGGACCCAGTGGCCGGCGGCAACGCGATCCGAGGCAGTCGAGTGGGCGCCGGCCCGATGGGCGAGGCGGAGCGCGGCGAGGCCGCCCCCCGCCGGCGCATCGCGTTCTACTGCGCCAACGCGCACGAGACCCGGCCGTCGTTCTCCGACGAGGCGGCGGTCCCCGAGACCTGGGACTGCCCGCGCTGCGGCTTCCCGGCGGGGCAGGACAAGGACAACCCGCCGGCCCAGACCAAGACCGAGCCGTACAAGACGCACCTGGCCTACGTCCGCGAGCGCCGCAACGCCGAGGACGGCGAGGCGATCCTGGCCGAGGCGCTGGCCAAGCTCCGCGCCAACGGCCGCACCTGAGCCTGCTCGACCTTCCTGCCGCCGCCGCTCAGCGGCGCCGCAGGTCCCGCGGCAGCGTCGAGGCAGCGGCCTCGTCGAGCAGCCACAGCGTCGCGCGGGTCCCGGCCACCCCGGCGCACGGCACCTGGACCCGGCCGGCCCCGGACAGCGCCATGGCGACGGCCGGCGCCTTCTCGGCGCCCGCTACGACGAACCAGACCTCCCGCGCGGCGTTCAGCGCCGGGAACGCCAGCGAGACGCGCGTCGGCGGCGGCTTGGGGCAGCCGTGCACCCCGACGACCAGGCGCTCGTCGTGCGCGGCGGGCGACTCCGGGAAGATCGACGCGGTGTGCCCCTCGGCCCCGATGCCCAGCAACAGCACGTCGAACGGCGGCACGTCGTGGTCCTGCGGCGCGGCCCGGTTGAGCTCGTCGGCGTAGCGCTGAGCGGCGGCGTCCGCGTCGTCGCCGTCCACCCCGCCGCGGGCGCCCATCGGGTGGACCCGCGCCGGGTCGAGGTCCAGCCGGTCCAGCAGCGCCTCGCGGGCCTGCCGCTCGTTGCGCTCCGGGTCGTCGGCAGGGACGAAGCGCTCGTCGCCCCACCAGACGTCGACCTGCGACCAGTCGACCGCGTGCCGGGCGGGCGAGCGTCCGACCGCCTCGAGCACCGCGATGCCGACGCCGCCGCCGGTGAGGACGACGGACGCGGTGCCGCGCACGGCTTGGGCGTCCACGAGGCGGGTCAGCAGCCGCGCCGCGACCGCGTCGGCCAGCACCTCGGCGTCCCGGGCGACGACGATCGTGGGGCTGGCGGCGGTCATGGGCCTCCTCGGCTCAGCTGACGGTGAGGGCCGGGTCGGGGTCGTCCGCCTCGGTCGGGTCGTGCCACACGTGGGTGCGCGTCGCCGGGCGACCGGTCAGGTCGCTGACCCCGGTGGCCGACGACAGCGCGGCCGCGTAGGTCTCGTCGGCGTCCAGTCGCCGCAGCTCCTCGGCCAGGAGGTCGCCCAGCTCGCGCGGCTCCAGCGGCATCCGGCGGTCGGGCTGCCCGGTCCGGCTGAGCAGGGCGGTCGTCGCCGTGTCCTGGGCGATCACCACCTCACCGTCCTCCAGGGCGATCCGCACCGAGTACGCGTGCGGCTCGGCGTCGGCGACCTCGACCGGCACGCCCAGGCTCGAGCGCAGCCAGCCCGCGATGAGCTGGGGGACGGGGCTGCCGGCACGACCGGTGACGACGGCGGAGGTGGCCGCGCTGTCGACGGCGTCGAAGGCCGCGGCGCACAGCGCCCGCCAGCTCGTCGCACGGCTCCACGCCAGGTCGGTGTCGCCGGGTGCGAAGTCCTCTGCGCGCTGCGCCAGCGCACCGAGCGGGTCGTCGGCCAGCGCGCAGTCGGTGACCCGACGGTCCGCGAACACGCCCAGGGGGTCGTGCGCGATGAGGCGCGGCGGCTCGCCGAACCACCACGTGACGACCGGCGCGTCCGGGGCGAGCAGCGGCAGGACGACCGACTCGGCGTGCAGCGCGAGCCGGCCGTACATCCGCAGCACCGCCGCCTCGCCAGGACCGAGGCGACCGCCGATGAGGACCTCGGCGTCGAGGCGGGCCTCGGCGGCGTCCGGCCGGCGGCGCACGACGATGATGAGCCGGCACGGGTGCTCGGCGGCAGCACGGGTGGCCGCCTGCTCGGCCTCCTCGACACGGCCCTCCTCGACCACGACGACCAGCGTCAGCGCGAGGCCGCTCGACACGGACCCCGCCTTGCGCCGCTCGGCGCCGAGCGCCTTGACCACGGCTGTCCCGGTGGTGTCCCACAGTGTCGTCATGAGCGTGCCTCCGGCACGACGTATGTCACGGTCGCCTCCATACGCGGCCGTCGCCGGCCAGCATCTCGTCGGCGCCCTTGGGACCCCACTCGCCGGCGCGGTAGAGCTCGGGCTCGACGCCCCGCTCGTTCTGCTCCGCCCAGAACTGCTCGATCGGGTCGATCACGCGCCAGCTCTCCTCGACCTCCTCGTTGCGGGGGAACAGCGAGGCGTCGCCCAGCAGGACGTCGAGCAGGAGCCGCTCGTACGCCTCAGGGCTGGCCTCGGTGAACGCCTCGCCGTACTGGAAGTCCATCGCGACGTCGCGGACCTCCATCGTCGTGCCAGGCACCTTCGAGCCGAAGCGCAGCGTCACGCCCTCGTCGGGCTGGACGCGCACGACGAGCTGGTTGGCCCCCAGCTCCTCGGTGTCGGTCTTGGCGAAGGGCAGGTGCGGCGCACGGTGGAAGACGACGCCGATCTCGGTCACCCGGCGCGGCAGGCGCTTGCCGGTGCGCAGGTAGAACGGCACGCCGGCCCAGCGGCGGGTCTCGACCTCGAGACGCACGGCGGCGTACGTCTCCGTCCTGCTCGCGGGGTCGACGCCCTCCTCGGCGCGGTAGGCCTTGACGCGCTCACCGGCCAGCCAGCCCTGGTCGTACTGACCGCGGACCGCGTAGCGGGCCAGGTCCTTCGGCGGCTTGAGGGCGCCCAGCACCTTGCGCTTCTCGGTGCGCAGGCTCTCCGCGTCGAAGCCGACCGGCTCCTCCATCGCGGTGAGCGCGAGCAGCTGCAGCAGGTGGTTCTGCAGGACGTCCCGTCCGGCGCCGGTCTCCTCGTAGAAAGCGGCACGGGAGCCGATCCCGACGTCCTCGGCCATCGTGATCTGCACCGAGTCGACGAAGTGGCCGTTCCAGATCGGCTCGAACAGCGTGTTCGCGAAGCGCAGGGCGAGCAGGTTCTGGACCGTCTCCTTGCCGAGGTAGTGGTCGATGCGGAAGACGTCCCGGGCCGTGAAGACGTCGTCGACGAGGTCGTTCAGCTCTTTGCTGGACGGGAGGTCGTGCCCGAACGGCTTCTCGACGACGACGCGGCGCCAGCCACCGGACGCGTGGTTGTCCGCCATGCCGGTGCGCTGCATCTGCTTGAGCACCGTCGGGAAGGCCGCCGGCGGGATCGACAGGTAGAACGCGGCGTTGCCCTGCGTGCCGTGCGAGGCGTCGAGGTCGCGCAGCGTCTGCGCGAGGACGTCGAACGCGGCGTCGTCGTCGAAGGACCCCGGCAGGAACTTGATGGAGTCGTAGAGCCGCGACCACGTGCTGTCGCGGAACTCGGTGCGGGCGCCCTTCTGCGCGGCCTTCTTGGCCAGGTCCTCGAAGTCTCCGTGGTCCCAGTTGCGGCGGGCGAACCCGAGCAGCACGAAGCCGGCCGGCAGCAGGCCGCGGTTGGCCAAGTCGTAGACGGCAGGGATCAGCTTCTTCTGGGCCAGGTCGCCGGTGACGCCGAAGACGACGAGCACGCACGGATCGGGGACGCGGGGCAGCCGCCGGTCGCCGGGGGAGCGGAGCGGGTTGGTGCGGGGTGTCGTCGTCATCAGCCGCGGGCCGCTTCCAGGAGGGTGGCCAGGCCACGCGCGCGGTCCGCGAGGTGCACGTGCAGCACCGGCCGCTCACGGGAGCTGAGCGCGCGCAGGTCACCAAGCGCCTGCGCCGCCTGCAGGCTGCCGAACGAGAACGCGCGGCCGGGGACCGCCAGGTCATCGCCCACCGGCGCCGTGACCTGCAGGAAGGCTCCGGTCTGCGGCCCGCCCTTGTGGAACTGCCCCGTCGAGTGCAGGAACCGGGGCGCCCAGCCGAAGGTGACCGGGTGCGCGAGGCGTGTCGCGAGCAGCGGCCGCAGCTGGGCGGCCTCCGCCTCCGCGAGCCGGTCGAGGTAGGCCATGACGCCCAGGTAGCCGCGCTCCGGGACCGCCGCGAGCAGTGCGTCGAGCGCGCCCGACAGGGTCGTCACCTCGGCAAGCAGGTCGCCGGTGGCGAAGACCTCCACGCCGCCCTCCTCGAACAGCGGGTCGCGCGCCGGGGACGGCGCGCCGTCCAGGATGGCCGCGGTGTTGTCCTTGCTCTCCTGGACGTTCGGCTGGTCGAACGGGTTGATCCTCAGCGCCCAGCCGGCGACCGCCGTGGCGTACTCCCAGGCGAGGAACTGCGCGCCGAGCGGCCCGG
>JBKJQM010000401.1:0-14198 GCA_046594005.1 Mycobacteriales bacterium | reverse complement strand
GTGGTAGCGGCGGTTGAGGGGGCTGGTCCAGGTGACGCTGCCGTCGGGGTGGCGGACGAGGGTCCAGCCGTGGTGCTTGGCGCTGTGGCAGCGGGGTGAGACCAGGCCGAGGTTGCGAGCGCTGGTCGGTCCGTCGGGCCAGCGGTCGAGGTGGTCGCGGTCGCAGCGGGTGGAGGAGCAGCCCGGTCCGGCGCAGCGGACGTCTCGCAGGTCGATGAGCCGGGCGAGGCGGGTGGACGGGTCGTGCTGGGGTTCGTCGGGGTCGACGACGACGGCGGGGCGGAGCATGTCCTGCACCTGGGCGCGCAGGTCGCTCACCGGGGTCGGTCGATCGTCCACGGCGATGGGTCGGCCGCTGAGGCTGTCGACCATGACGCGGCGCAGGCTGTGCGGGCGCAGCAGCCGGATGTGCTCGGCCGACACCGGGCCGTACCGGTCCACCGTGCCGGGTTCCTTCGCCAGCTCCAGGACGGTCGAGACGGGGACGTGGACGTTGAGGACGACCTGGGCGCAGACCTGCTCGGCGGTGAACGTCCACGGCGGCGGGACCGGACCGTCCACCAGGTCGTCGTCGAGCAGCAGGGGCTCGGTCGGGTCCTGGCTGATCCGCCCACCGGTCGGGATGCCGGCAGCCCGGCGCCACCGGTCGTCGGCGGCGGTCCCGGCCAGCACCAGTGCCGGCAGGGCGGCGTACAGGTCTGCCCGGCGCTGCTCAGCGGTCCGCTCGATCCCGGCAGCCCGGTCGACGAGGCGCTCACGGCGTTCCAGGGCGTCCATCCCGGCCGCCCACGCCACGCCCTGCTCGGGGGTCAGGACCGCGCCGGTCAGCATCATCTGGTCGTCGGTGGGCCGGGCGAACGTCCGCCGGCCGGCGATCCGGTCGGCGTCGGCCTGCTCGGCGACGGCCGGGTCGGCCTGCTCGGACTCGATCCGCAACCGCACCCGGGTGACCTGCCTCCCCAGGTCCGACGGGCACAGCCCAGCGCCGGCCGGCAGCACCTCTGCCTCCACCGCCCGGGCGATCTCGGGGGAGCAGCCGGAGGTCCGGTGCAGCAGCACCGACGCCTGGTGGCGTAGCAGCTGCCCCGAACCGAGCATCGCCAGTGACCTCGGCAGTGCGTCACAGAACCGCTCGCCCTCAGCGATCCACCGTTCTGCGGTCAGCTGCGAGATGTGCCACGACCCGGCCAGCTCCAACGCCAGCGTCCGCCGGGTCTGCGCCCCGGCCCGCTGCGCCCGCCACGCCAACGTCGCGCACTCCTGCAGCTGCACCGCCCACGACCGCGCATCCGCGACCAACAGCTCCCGCACCGCGTCCAACGACGCCGCCTGCGCCACATCCCCCGACGACAGATCACCGTCGAGGAAGGGCACTGCGGACATGCCTCATCGTACAGGTGTTCGAACGATACGACAAGACGAGAAGTACTTGTGGACAGCAGATTTCGTGATCCCTAGCGCCGCTGGGGCGCGAGTGCCGTTCGGCGCCTAGGCTGGCGGTCGTGACCCTCGCCTACCTGCCGAGCCCCTCGCAGGGCGTCTGGCACGTCGGGCCCTTCCCGCTCCGGGCGTACGCGCTGGCCATCATCACCGGCGTCGTTCTCGCGGTGGTCATCGGCGAGCGGCGCTGGGCGGAGCGCGGCGGGGCGCCCGGCGTCATCACGGACGTCGCGACGATCGCCGTCCCGTTCGGCATCGTCGGCGCGCGGATCTACCACGTGGTCACCAGTCCGGCGGCCTACCTCGACGACCCGGTCAGCGCGCTGTACGTCTGGAAGGGCGGGCTCGGCATCCCGGGGGGCATCGCCGGCGGCTTCCTCGCTGCGTACGTCCTGTGCAGGAGGCGGGGCGTCAGCAAGGGGGCGTTCGCCGACAGCGTCGCGCCCGGCATCGCCGTCGCGCAGGCCGTGGGGCGGCTCGGCAACTGGTTCAACCAGGAGCTGTTCGGTCGGCCCACCACGCTGCCGTGGGGTCTGCGGATCGACGCCGACAACCCGGACGCGGTCCCGGGCGCCGAGGCCTACCACCCCACGTTCCTGTACGAGCTGCTCTGGGACCTCGGGGTGGCGGGCGTCGTGATCTGGGCCGACCGGCGCTTCCGGCTCGGCGGTGGGCGGGCGTTCGCGCTGTACGTCGCGCTGTACGCCTCCGGCCGGATCTGGATCGAGGCCCTGCGCATCGACGAGGCCAACCTCATCCTCGGACGACGGCTCAACGAGTGGGTGATGAGCATCGTGCTGGTCGGCGCGATCGGCTACCTCGTCGCGCGCCGGGACCGCGGACGTGAGAAGCACGTCGAGCCGCACGCAGCAGCAGCGGATCCCGAGACCGTCGACGAGTCGCAGGAGAGCCCCGCATGACGACGACCGACGCGACGCAGCCCAAGCGGGACCGGCCCCTGCGCACCATCCCCGACGAGCACCACCGCGACGTCACCGGTGGCTGGCTGCGGCCGGCCGTCTTCGGCGTCATGGACGGCCTGGTCAGCAACACCGCCCTCGTGGCGGGCGTGGCGGGTGGTGGGGCCCCGCCGGCCACCGTGCTGCTCGCCGGCCTGGCCGGGCTCGCGGCCGGTGCGTTCTCGATGGCCACCGGCGAGTACGTCTCCGTCGCCTCGCAGGTCGAGCTCACGCAGGCCGAGATCGAGGTCGAGAAGCGCGAGCTGGCCCGCGTCCCGGCCGAGGAGGAGGCGGAGCTGGCGCAGATGTACGTCAAGCGCGGCGTCCGGCCCGAGACCGCCGCCGAGGTCGCCCGCCAGCTGTCCGCCGACCCCGAGCAGGCCTGGCGCGTCCACGCCCGCGAGGAGCTCGGCGTCGATCCGGACGACCTGCCGTCGCCGTGGGTGGCCGCCGGCTCGTCGTTCGCCGCCTTCACCGTCGGCGCGCTGGTGCCGGTCGTGCCGTACCTGCTCGGGGCCAGCACCCTGCTCCTCAGCGCGGTGCTCGCGCTGATCGGCCTGTTCCTCGCTGGCGCGCTGGTCAGCCGGTTCACCGACCGCACCGCCCTCTACAGCGGCGGGCGCCAGCTCGTGCTCGGCGCTGCTGCGGCCGCGCTCACCTACGGCGTCGGCAGCCTCGTCGGCACTGGGGTCTAGTCGGGCTGCGCTCAGCCCGCGTGCACGACCGGGCGCGGCCGGGGGACCAGGTCGCCGGTCTGCTCGACGGCCTGCAGACGCACCTCGACGGTGACCCATCCGCTGTCGCTGCGGACGTCCACCGTGCCGCCGTAGACCTCGACCAGCCGGCGGACGACGTACAGCCCGACGCCGATGCCCTCGCGGTCCCGCGTGGCGCCCGAGTCGGCCTGCGTGAACGGCTCGAACAACCGGCCGGCGCGGGTGAGGTCGATGACGCCGCCCTCGTTGCTGACGGTGACCCAGACGCCCTGCGCGTCCTGCCCGCCGGCGACCAGCGGTGTGGAGCCGCGATCGCCGTGCTGGAGCGCGTTGTCGACGAGGTTGGCGAGCACCTGGTGCAGGGCCTGCCGGTCGATGCGGGCGGTCGTGCCGGCGTCCACGACCACCGAGATGGGGGCGCCCCCGCGCTGCGCCTCGGCCAGCATCGCGACCTCGGCCGCCACGGCGTCGACCTCGGCTCGAGCGGTGGGGTCGACGTCGGTGGCCTGCGCAGCCAGCAGCATGTTCTCGAGCAGTCGTGACAGGCGCTCCTGCTGGTCGAGCACGGCGTGCAGCAGCTGGTCCCGGCCGTCCTTGTCGATGCGGTCACCGCGCTTGAGCAGCGTCAAGGCTGCTCCGCGGATGCCGGTCAGCGGCGTGCGGAACTCGTGGGAGACCGTGCCGATGAGGTCGGCGCGCATCCGGTCGGCCTCCTCGAGGCGGGCCTGGACGCTGTCGCGGCCGGCGACCAGCGCCGAGTGCGCCTGCTCCTCGGCGTCGCGGCTGAGCTCGTTGGCCCGCCAGAACAGCACCAGGACCGCGGACTCGGCCAGGATGAACCCGGCGTGCACGGCGGCCCAGCCCCAGCGGCCGGCTCCTTGGCCCGGCACGGCGGCCATCAGCCCGTGCTGGAGGAGCACGAAGCCGATGGCGAGCGCGAAGACCGTCCAGTCCTGGTAGAGCGCGATCACGGCGACCGTGACGAAGTAGTGGAAGTGCGACTCGGGCGCGGCGTCAGCGAGGTGCACGACGACCGCCGAGGCGGTGAGCAACCCGAGGCTGGCGGACAGGGAGCGCATCGCGCGGGGGAGCGCCGGCAGTCGCCCGGCACCGAGGAGCACGACCAGCGGGAGGCACACCTGCAGGGCCATGCGTCCCTGCCCCTGGACGAGCGCCGCGGCCGCGAGGATGGGGAGGTGCGCGGCCAGGACCAGGCAGACCGCGTTGTGCCGCCACTGCCAGTCGGCCTCGCGCAGCCAGGCGCCCCGGGGGAGCCACGCGCGTGCCCGGGCACGCGCGTGCTCGACGACGGGGGCCATGCGGTCACTGTGCCCGCGGACGGCGCAGGGCACCATGACCCGAACGGGTCATTCCTGGACACTCCGACCGGCGGTACCAGGTAGCCACCGCGTCCGGTCGTGTAACCTCACGGACATCTGCAGCAGGGCCAGCGACGTCCCGGGGCGCAGGAGAACGCACTGATCGACCCCCGGAAGAGGTCCGCCCGATGATGTCTGCCTTCCCGCCTGCGCAAGGGCTGTACGACCCCGCCAACGAGCACGACGCCTGCGGTGTGGCGTTCGTCGCCGACATCGCCGGCCGGGTCACGCACGAGACGGTCGAGCAGGGCCTGACCGCGCTGCGCAACCTCGAGCACCGCGGCGCCTCCGGGGCCGAGCCGGAGACCGGTGACGGCGCAGGCATCCTCACCCAGATCCCGGATGCGTTCCTGCGTGCCGTGCTCGCCGAGCAGGGCGTCGAGCTGCCCGAGCGCGGGCTGTACGCCGTCGGCACCGCCTTCCTGTCCCAGGACGAGGCGGAGGCGGCTGCGGCGCGCGCCGCGATCGACGCCATCGCCGTCGAGGAGGGCCTGCGGGTCCTGGTCTGGCGCGAGCTGCCGGTCGACCCGGACGGCGCCGGCATCGGGAAGACCGCCCGCTCGGTGATGCCGCGCTTCGCCCAGCTGGTCCTGGTGTCCCACGCCGACGCCGACCTGACGCCGTACGCGCTGGAGCGGCGGGCGTACGTCGCCCGCAAGCGCGCCGAGCACGAGACCGGCACCTACTTCTCGTCGCTGTCGACGCGGACGCTGGTCTACAAGGGGATGCTCACCACCGACCAGCTGCAGACGTTCTTCCCGGACCTGTCGGACGAGCGCTTCGTCAGCTCGATCGCGCTGGTGCACAGCCGCTTCTCGACCAACACGTTCCCGAGCTGGCCGCTGGCCCACCCGTACCGCTACATCGCGCACAACGGCGAGATCAACACGGTGCGCGGCAACCGCAACTGGATGCGCGCCCGGGAGGCCCTGCTGCGCGGACCGCACGAGCTGCCCGACGACCTCAGCCGGCTGTTCCCCGTCTGCACGCCCGGCGCCTCCGACTCGGCCTCCTTCGACGAGGTGCTCGAGCTGCTCCACATGGGCGGGCGGTCACTTCCGCACGCGGTGCTCATGATGGTGCCGGAGGCCTGGGAGAACGCCCCGGACATGGATCCCGCCAAGCGCGCCTTCTACGAGTTCCACGCCTCGCTGATGGAGCCGTGGGACGGGCCGGCCTGCGTGACGTTCACCGACGGCACCCAGATCGGCGCCGTGCTCGACCGCAACGGCCTGCGCCCCAGCCGCTGGTGGCAGACCGCGGACGGCAGGGTGATCCTGGCCAGTGAGGTCGGCGTGCTCGACGTGCCCGCGGACCAGGTCGTGCGCAAGGGCCGCCTGCAGCCCGGGAAGATGTTCCTCGTCGACACCGCCGAGGGCCGCATCGTCGAGGACGACGAGATCAAGGCCGCGCTCGCTGCCGAGCACCCGTACTCCGACTGGCTCGACGCCGGCCAGCTGCAGCTCGGCAAGCTCCCGGACCGCGAGCACGTCGTCTACAGCCACGAGTCGGTGCTGCGCCGCCAGCAGGTGTTCGGCTACACCGAGGAGGAGCTGCGCATCCTGCTCTCCCCGATGGCGAAGACCGGCCTCGAGCCGATCGGCTCGATGGGCACCGACACCCCGGTGGCGGTCCTGTCGGAGAAGCCGCGGCTGCTGTTCGACTACTTCAGCCAGCTGTTCGCGCAGGTGACCAACCCGCCGCTGGACGCCATCCGCGAGGAGCTCGTCACGAGCCTGGCCGGCTCGATCGGCCCGGAGCAGAACCTGCTCGAGCCCTCGCCGGCGTCCTGCCGTCAGATCGTCCTGCCGTTCCCGGTGCTGTCCAACGACGACCTGTCCAAGATCGTCCACGTCAACGAGGACGGCGACCTGCCGGGCTTCTCGACGGTGAAGGTCCACGGCCTGTACCCCGTCCACGGCGGGGGAGAGGCGCTGCGCGACGCCCTCGACAGGGTCCGTCGCGAGGTGTCGACCGCCATCGCGGCCGGCGCGCGGATCATCGTGCTGTCCGACCGCGACTCCACCGAGAACCTCGCGCCGATCCCGTCGCTGCTGCTGACCAGCGCGGTCCACCACCACCTCATCCGCGAGAAGACCCGCACCCGCGTCGGTCTCGTGGTCGAGGCCGGCGACGCCCGCGAGGTCCACCACATCGCGCTGCTCATCGGATACGGCGCGGCGGCGGTCAACCCCTATCTCGCGTTCGAGTCGATCGAGGACCTCATCAGCTCCGGCGCGCTGCGCGGCATCGAGGCGCAGGAGGCGGTGCAGAAGTACGTCAAGGCTGCCGGCAAGGGCGTGCTCAAGGTGATGAGCAAGATGGGCATCTCGACGATCGCGTCCTACACCGGCGCCCAGGTCTTCGAGGCGCTCGGCCTGTCGCAGGAGCTCGTCGACGAGTACTTCACCGGGACCACCAGCCGCCTCGGCGGCATCGGCCTCGACGTCGTCGCCGAGGAGGTCGCCGCACGGCACCGTCGCGCCTACCCGGAGAACGCCACGGAGCGCGCGCACCGCAAGCTCGAGATCGGCGGTGAGTACCAGTGGCGCCGCGAGGGCGAGGTCCACCTGTTCAACCCGCAGACGGTCTTCCAGCTGCAGCACTCCACGCGCTCGCAGAAGTACGACGTGTTCAAGCAGTACACGTCGACCGTGGACGGGCTGTCGGCGCGCGCCGGCACCCTGCGCGGGCTGTTCCAGCTGAAGGAGGGCGTCCGGCCGGCTGTGCCGATCGACGAGGTGGAGCCGGTCTCGGAGATCGTGACGCGCTTCAACACCGGCGCGATGTCCCTGGGCTCGATCAGCCCCGAGGCGCACGAGACGCTGGCGATCGCGATGAACCGCCTCGGCGCGCGCAGCAACACCGGCGAGGGCGGCGAGGACCCCGAGCGCCTCTACGACCCCGAGCGGCGCAGCGCCATCAAGCAGGTCGCGTCCGGCCGGTTCGGCGTCACGAGCGAGTACCTCGTCAACGCCGACGACATCCAGATCAAGATGGCCCAGGGCGCGAAGCCCGGCGAGGGCGGCCAGCTCCCCGGACCGAAGGTCAACCCGTACATCGCGAAGACCCGTCACTCGACGCCCGGCGTCGGCCTCATCAGTCCCCCGCCGCACCACGACATCTACTCGATCGAGGACCTCGCCCAGCTCATCCACGACCTGAAGAACGCCAACAACCGGGCCCGCATCCACGTCAAGCTGGTGGCCGAGGTCGGCGTCGGCACTGTCGCGGCCGGTGTGGCCAAGGCCCACGCCGACGTGGTGCTGATCTCCGGTCACGACGGTGGGACGGGCGCGTCGCCGCTCACCTCGCTCAAGCACGCCGGGTCACCGTGGGAGCTGGGCCTTGCCGAGACGCAGCAGACGCTGCTGCTCAACGGCCTGCGCGACCGGATCGTCGTCCAGGTCGACGGCCAGCTCAAGACCGGTCGCGACGTCGTCATCGGCGCGCTGCTCGGCGCCGAGGAGTACGGCTTCGCCACCGCACCGCTGGTGGTCAGCGGCTGCATCATGATGCGCGTCTGCCACCTCGACACCTGCCCCGTCGGCGTCGCGACCCAGAACGCCGAGCTGCGCAAGAAGTACAGCGGGCAGGCGGAGTACGTCGTGACGTTCTTCGAGTACATCGCCCAGGAGGTGCGGGAGATCCTGGCGTCGCTGGGATTCCGCTCGCTGCAGGAGGCGATCGGCCACGTCGAGGTGCTCGACACCCAGCGCGCCGTCGAGCACTGGAAGGCCGCCGGGCTGGACCTGTCGCCGGTCCTGCACCTGCCCGAGCTGCCCGAGGGCACGGCCGTGACGCAGGTCGTGCCGCAGGACCACGGTCTCCAGCACGCGCTGGACAACCGGCTGATCGAGCTCTCGGCCAAGGCGCTGCAGGACGGCATCTCGGTGCACATCGACGGACCCGTGCGCAACGTCAACCGCACCGTCGGCACGATGCTCGGTGCGGAGGTGACCCGGCGTTACGGCGGGGCCGGCCTGCCCGAGGGCACCATCGACATCGATCTGTTCGGCTCGGCCGGGCAGTCGTTCGGCGCCTTCTTGCCGCGTGGCATCGTGCTGCGCCTGTACGGCGACGCCAACGACTACGTCGGCAAGGGGCTCTCGGGCGGGCGCATCGTGGTGCGGCCTGACGAGAAGGCGACGTTCCCCGCCGAGGACAACGTCATCGCCGGCAACACGCTGCTGTACGGCGCGACCTCCGGCTCGCTGTTCGTGCGAGGCCGCGTCGGCGAGCGCTTCTGCGTCCGCAACTCCGGCGCCACCGCCGTCGTCGAGGGCGTCGGTGACCACGCCTGCGAGTACATGACGGGCGGCCGCGTCGCGATCCTCGGCGAGACCGGGCGCAACGTCGCGGCCGGGATGAGCGGCGGCGTGGCGTACCTGCTCGACCTCGACGTCTCCAAGGTCAACCGCGAGATGGTCGAGCTCGAGGAGCTGACCGAGGGCGACGTCGAGACGCTGCGCCAGATGCTCTCCGACCACCTGGCCGAGACCGGCTCCGCCGTCGCGGCCGCCCTCCTGGACGAAGCGAAGCTCGCCGGCCGGTTCACCAAGATCATGCCGCGTGACTACAAGAAGGTGCTGACCGCGATGGAGCAGGCGCGCGAGGCCGGGACCGACGTCGACGAGGCCGTCATGGCCGCGAGCAGGAGCTAGGCGACATGGCTGACCCCAGGGGATTCCTCGATCACGGCAGGGAGCTGCCGACGCGGCGCCCGGTCGACGTCCGCATCCGCGACTGGAAGGAGGTCTACGAGGACTTCCCGAGCGAGCACCTCCACGACCAGGCCGCCCGGTGCATGGACTGCGGCATCCCGTTCTGCCACAACGGCTGCCCTCTCGGGAACCTCATCCCCGAGTGGAACGACCTGGTGTGGAAGGACGACTGGTCCGAGGCGTCCGAGCGCCTGCACGCGACCAACAACTTCCCGGAGTTCACCGGGCGGCTGTGCCCGGCGCCGTGCGAGGCCGCCTGCGTGCTCGGCATCAACGACGACCCGGTGACCATCAAGCAGGTCGAGGTCGAGATCGCCGACCGGGCCTGGGCGGACGGGCTCGTGCAGCCGCAGCCGCCCCTGCAGCGCACCGGCCGCAGCGTCGCCGTCGTCGGCTCGGGGCCCGCCGGCCTGGCCGCCGCGCAGCAGCTGACGCGCGCCGGTCACGACGTCACCGTCCTGGAGCGCGCCGACCGCATCGGCGGTCTCCTGCGCTACGGCATCCCCGAGTTCAAGATGGAGAAGGCCGTCCTCGAGCGGCGGATCGACCAGATGCGCGCCGAGGGCACGCAGTTCCGCACAGGCGTCGACGTCGGCGTCGACGTGACGGTCCAGCAGCTGCGCAGCGAGTACGACGCCGTGCTGCTCGCCGGCGGCTCCACACTGGGCCGCGACCTGCCGGTGGAGGGCCGCGAGCTCGCCGGCATCCACCTCGCCATGGAGTACCTCGTCCCGGCCAACCGCGTGCAGGAGGGCGATCTGCAGGCGCCGCCCATCACGGCCGAGGGCAAGGACGTCGTCATCATCGGCGGCGGCGACACCGGCGCGGACTGCCTCGGCACCGCCATCCGGCAGGGCGCGCGCTCGCTGACGCAGCTGGAGATCATGCCGCGCCCGCCGCAGGAGCGGCCCGACACGACGCCCTGGCCCACGTGGCCGCTGGTCTACCGGACCAGCAGCGCCCACGAAGAGGGCGGCGAGCGGATGTTCTCCGTCAACACCAAGCGCTTCGTCGGCGACGACGACGGCCACGTGGCCGGCCTCGAGCTGGTCGACGTCGAGCTGGTCGACGGCCGCTTCGAGCCCGTCCAGGGCAGCGAGCGGGTCCTGCCCGCGCAGCTGGTCACCCTCGCCATGGGCTTCACCGGCCCGCAGCGCGCCGGACTGCTCGAGGCGCTGGAGGTCGAGCTCGACGGGCGCGGCAACGTCGCCCGCGACGACGCCTGGGCGACCAGCGTCCCCGGCGTGTTCGTCGCCGGCGACATGGGTCGCGGGCAGTCGCTGATCGTGTGGGCCATCGCCGAGGGCCGCTCCGCCGCGGCTGCCGTCGACCGCCACCTGTGCGGCGACACGCAGCTGCCGTCGCCGGTGACTCCCACCTCCCGCTGACCGCCTTCCCGCCGATCATGCAGTTGCTGCCGCTCAGCTGAGCGTGCGACGCGGCACCAGTTGCATGATCGGCAGGGGTCCCCGCAGGCCGCGGCCGCGCGCCTAGGCTGGACCGGTGAAGCGCCGCGCGAAGATCGTCTGCACGTTGGGACCCGCCACCCACACCTACGAGGGCGTACGCGGCCTGGTCTACGCCGGCATGGACGTCGCCCGGCTGAACTTCAGCCACGGCGCGTACGCGCAGCACGCCGAGGCCTACACGTGGGTCCGGCAGGCCTCGGACGAGTCCGGGCGTGGTGTCGGCGTCCTGGCCGACCTGCAGGGCCCGAAGATCCGCTTGGGCACCTTCGTCGACGGCTCGGTCGAGTGGGCGACGGGCGAGACGGTCACCATCACGACCGACGACGTCGCCGGCGACCACGACCGGGTGTCCACCACCTACAAGGGCCTGACGGGCGATGTCGGGGAGGGCGACCGGCTGCTGGTCGACGACGGCCGGGTGGGCCTGCGCGTGGTGTCCGTGGAGGGCCCCGACGTCGTCCTCACCGTCACCGAAGGCGGCCCGGTCAGCAACAACAAGGGGCTGTCACTGCCCGGCATCGGCGTCAGCGTGCCCGCGCTGTCGGAGAAGGACGAGGAGGACCTGCGCTTCGCGCTCGGCCTGCGGGTCGACATGATCGCGCTGTCCTTCGTCCGCACCGCGGCCGACATCGTGCGTGTGCACGAGATCATGGACGAGGTCGGCGCGCGGCTGCCCGTGCTCGCGAAGATCGAGAAGCCGCAGGCGGTCGAGAACCTCGACGAGATCGTCGAGGCGTTCGACGGCCTCATGGTCGCGCGCGGTGACCTCGGCGTGGAGATGCCGCTGGAGCGGGTCCCCCTGGTGCAGAAGCGCGCGGTCCAGGCCGCCCGCGAGAAGGCCAAGCCCGTGATCGTCGCCACGCAGATGCTCGAGTCGATGATCGGCGCCTCCAGACCGACCCGCGCCGAGGCCAGCGACGTCGCCAACGCGGTCCTGGACGGTGCCGACGCCGTGATGCTGTCGGGCGAGACCAGCGTCGGCCGCTACCCGGTCGAGGCGGTCGCCACCATGGCCCGCATCATCGTCGCCGCCGAGGAGGACCTCGGCCGGGTGCCCGGCGTCGAGACCGAGCCGACGACCATCAGCGGCGCGATCGCGCGCTCCGCCGCGGTCGTGGGTCGGACGGTCGGGGCCAGCGCCCTGGTCGCCTTCACCCAGAGCGGCAACACCGCCCGGCTGCTGGCCGAGCACCGGTCGCCGATCCCGCTGCTCGCGTTCACCCCGGTGGCGGAGGTGCGCAGCCAGCTCACCCTCACCTGGGGCGTCGAGACGTTCCTGGTGCCGTCGGTGCAGCACACCGACGAGATGGTCCGGCAGGTCGACAGCGCCATGCTCGACCTCGGGCGGATGCAGCCGGGGGAGTACGTCACGATCGTCGCCGGCAGCCCGCCCGCGACCAGCGGCTCGACCAACGCGATGCGCGTGCACCGGCTGGGAACGCCGGTGCCCGCGCCGCCGCAGCACGGCCGCCGCCACGACGACGGCGTCAGTCCGCCCGCCTAGCGCGGAGTGGCGACGCTGACGTAGAGGTAGCGGGGAGCCTTCACCCTCGCGGTCGAGTAGCTCCGGTTGCCGTTCATGTTGTACTGCGCCACCGAGACCGAGCCGTCGCTGTAGACGCCCTGCACGTAGCCGACGTGCCCGTACGCACCGGCGCGCATCGTGCCGTTGACGACGGACGACCCCGCGGCGTAGTACGGGCTCGCCTCGCCGGCGTTCCACTGCGCGATCGAGCCCGGCACCGGCTTGCTGCCGATGCCGTAGCCGAGCCGGCGGGCCGTGTCGTCCCAGTTCGCCGCGCTGCCCCACCGCTGGGCGCCGTTGTTCAGCGGGTGGCTGCGCTGCGCCATCCGCCAGGCCACGAAGCTCACGCACTGCCGCTTGGTGAACCCCCAGCGGTCGGCGCTCCAGGACGTGTCCAGGCGCCACGGGTAGTCGTCGCCCACGGCTCCGGCCGGCAGGGCCATGACGCCGCCGAGGGCCAGCACCGCCGTCAGCAGGACCAGGAGTCGTCGCGCGGTGCGCACAGCGGAAGGCCTCTCGAGGGGGGTCGGGGTGCAGAGGCGTCTTCGGCAGGAACCGGCTGCGGCCTGAAGCGCACGCAGCCGTTTCGCTGTCCGGATTGCTCCGTCCGGGCCAACCAACCACAGCGGGACGGTGTCGCGCCTCGCCGCCTGTCCCGCCCGGCGCGGTCGCCGCTACGCTCGCGTCGCCCCTCCCGTGGGGCCACGCCCTCGTAGCCCAACCGGCAGAGGCCCGGTGCTCAAACCACCGCCAGTGTGGGTTCGAATCCCACCGGGGGCACTTCCGTCGGACCCCTCCGAGATCGTCTGCAGCGTGCCCGTCGTCCATCCCGCAGCGGTCCGCGCACAGGTGGTCGGTGCGGTGCGGCCCGGAGCAACGCCCGCCCAGGCTGCGGCCACCGCGCGGGTGACTACCGCCTCCGCCTACACCTGGCTGCACGCTGCCGCGCCAGACCTGGTGCGCTCGCCGCGGTCGTGCTTCCGCTGCGTGGAGACGTCAGCGGAGGTGCCCGAGGCGGCCGCGTACGCCCAGCTGCTGGGCCTGTACCTCGGAGACGGCTGCCTCAGCTGGTCACGTTCGGTCTGGGTGCTCCGCATCACCTGCTGCGATGCCTGGCCGGGGATCGCCGACGAGGCAGCTGAGGTCCTCGGCAGGGTGTGCGGGAACCGCGTCCAGCGGGCCCGCAAGGCGGGCTGTCACGACGTGCAGGCGTACTGGAAGCACTGTCCGTGCCTGCTGCCGCAGCACGGGCCGGGCAAGAAGCACGACCGGCCGATCGTGCTCGAGCCGTGGCAGCGCGCGGTGGTGACGGCGCACGCCGGCCGGTTCCTGCGCGGGCTGTTCCACAGCGACGGCTGGCGCGGCGAGAACGTCGCCGTGCGCCGCTCCTGCGGCACCGTCGTGCGCTACCGCTACTCCCGCTACGAGTTCAGCAACCGCAGCGCGGACATCCGGCTGCTCTGCACGCAGGCCCTCGACGAGCTGGGCATCGCCTGGCGGCCGAACGGGCCCTGGCGCATCAGCGTCGCCCGGCGGGCCGCGGTCGCTGCCCTGGACGACCACGTCGGGCCGAAGTCGTGATGCGCCCCCGGTAGCGTCGTGACCATGTCCACGTCCCCCCGGCCGCCACTGCGCGTGCTCGTGGCCGAGGACGAGGCGCTCATCCGGATGGACCTCGTCGAGATGCTCGAGGAGGAGGGCTACGTCGTCGTGGGGCAGACCGGCGACGGGGAGTCCGCCGTACGGCTGGCCACCGAGCTGCGCCCGGACCTCGTGCTCATGGACGTAAAGATGCCGGTGCTGGACGGCCTCTCGGCGGCCGAGCAGGTCGTCGCGGCGCGGATCGCACCGGTCGTGATCCTCACCGCCTTCAGCCAGCGCGACCTCGTCGAGCGCGCCCGCGAGGCCGGGGTGATGGCCTACCTGGTGAAGCCGTTCCAGAAGAAGGACCTGCTGCCGGCCATCGAGATGGCGGTGTCCCGCTTC
>JBKJQM010000361.1:0-6121 GCA_046594005.1 Mycobacteriales bacterium | reverse complement strand
AGCGTGCCGGTGTCCTTGTAGTCGACGTAGGTCACCTTGTCCTTGCAGAACTGGCAGACCTTCTTCTTGAGCTTGCGGGGCGGTGGCTTGGCCATCGTCTCTGTTCTCCTGAGTCTGGGGGTGTCGCGTTAGAAGGGGGGCTCGTCGGACCAGCCGCCGGAGCTCGCACCGCCGCCCGCGGGCGCGCTGGCCCAGGGGTCGTCGTTGCTGCTCGCCGCGCCGCCGCCGCCACTGCTGCTCCCGCCGCCGAAGGAGTTCCCGCCGCCGCCGCCGCCGTTGAAGCCGCCACCGCCACCGCCGCCGCCACTGCGGGAGGCCTTGGTGACCTTCGCGGTGGCGAACTTCAGGGACGGGCCGACCTCGTCGACGTCGAGCTCGTACACCGTGCGCTTCTCGCCTTCCTTCGTCTCGTACGAGCGCTGCTTCAGGCGGCCCTGGACGATCACCGCGCTGCCCCTGTGCAGGGACTCGGCGACGTTCTCGGCGGCCTGGCGCCAGACGGAGCAGCGCAGGAAGAGCGCCTCGCCGTCCTTCCACTCGTTGGAGCTCTTGTCGAAGGTGCGGGGGGTCGACGCGACGGTGAAGTTCGCGACGGCAGCCCCCGACGGGGTGAAGCGCAGCTCGGGGTCGGCGGTGAGGTTGCCGACCACGGTGATGACGGTGTCGCCTGCCACGGGGTTCTCCTTGGGGTCCCTTCCCGCCTTCGCGGGGAGATGGTGTCGGTGTGGGTGCGTGCGATCAGGTGCGCACTGGTGGAGCAGGGAAGGGTGTGCGGTCCTGCGTGTGGAGCGGGGGGTGCCGGTCCGGACTGGTGCTAGCTCTCGTCGGCCGGGGCGTCGTCGGAGGCGGGTGCCTCCGCGGGAGCCTCGGCAGGAGTCGCAGCGGGAGCCGGAGTCGCAGCGGCGGGAGCCGCGGCCTTCGCCGGAGCCGGCTTGCTGGCGCGCAGGTCGGGACGCATGACCTTGGTGCGCAGGATCGACTCGTTGAGGTTGAGCTGGCGGTCCAGCTCCTTCATCGTGTCGGGCTCGGCGTTGAGGTCGACGACGGCGTAGATGCCCTCGGCCTTCTTGTCGATCTCGAACGAGAGCCGGCGACGGCCCCAGACGTCGACCTTGTCGACGGTGCCGCCGCCGTTGCGGACGACGTTGAGGAACGTGTCGAGGGACGGACTGATGGTCCGCTCCTCCAGATCGGGGTCGAGGATGACCATGAGCTCGTAGTGACGCAAGTTGACCCACCTCCTCCTGTGGACTCAGCGGCCACGGACGATCCGTGGCAGGAGGGTGTTCGCGTCAGCAAACCTGCTGAGGCTACCAGCGGGGCTGCGCGACCGTTCCTACCTGAGGAGCAGCCTGGCGCAGGGGTCCGACAGTCCTCAGTCGACGGTGACGGCGGGCGCGGGAGCCGCCATGCCGGTGCGGGCGCGGCGGGCCGCGGGCTCGGCGAGCAGCAGGCGCACGATCAGCGAGGCCGTGCCGGCCGCGAGCACGACGGCCAGCGCCGCGGGCAGGCCGAGTCCGCGGGAGCTGGGGGCGCCGGCGAGGTCGCCGGGGACGGCCGGCTCGGCGAGCGCGGCGGCCGTCGGCACCGGTGCGGTGGCAGGCTCCGGCCCCGCGGTCTCACCGGGGAGGGGGAGCGGCGGCGCGAGGGCCGGCGGGAGCGCGACGCCGTCGCCGCCCGAGGCCGGGCTCGGCAGGCTGTCGACGGTGCCGAAGCCGCCCGCGATCGGCGGCGTGCCGGTCGTGCCGGTGCCCCCGGTCGCGGCGGGCGACGGAGCGGGGGAGGATGTGGCCGGGGACGGCTTGGGCGCGGCGCTGGGCTTCGGGGCGACCGGTGAGGCACCGGGCCTTACCGGTGCGGGCAGCACCACCGAGCCGGCGAACGGCGCGTCCTGCGCGACCCGGTAGGTGTAGGTGCCGCTGTCGGTGATGCGGTCGGGGACGACGTACTCGCCGTCGAGCAGACCGAGCGGCCCGCTGTCGAAGCTCCAGTTGCTGCTCGTGCTGACCGCGCGGTAGGCGAAGGACCGGTCGTCGGTCACGAACTTCACGGTGTCGCCCGCTGCCACCGTGAGCACCTTCGGGGAGACGCCGTCCGGCGTGATGGTGATGACCTTCTCCGCGGCGGACGCCGGGTTGGCCAGCACGGCGGTGCCCAGGAGGGCGAGCAGGAGCAGGCCGAGGGCGGTCGTGCCGGAGGTCAGGCGGCGGGCGGTCATCACGCTGCAAGTTTCGCACTCGATGTCCGAAGTCCTGCTGTGAAGGTGCCCACTACGGTGGCGGGATGCTCAAGATCGGTGCGCACGTCGGACAGGGCGACCCGCTGGCGGAGGGCCGGGAGCGGTCGGCCGACCTCGTGCAGTTCTTCCTCGGCGACCCGCAGAGCTGGAAGAAGGCCACCATCCCGGCGAGCGTGAGCCCTGAGCTGGGCGACACGAGGAGCCTCGACCTGTACGTGCACGCGCCGTACATCGTGAACGTCGCCTCGACCAACAACAAGATCCGCATCCCGTCGCGCAAGATCCTGCTCGACCACGCGACCGCGGCGGCGTCGATCGGCGCGAAGGGGCTGATCGTCCACGGCGGTCACGTGACCGCGGGCGACGACCCGCAGGTCGGCGTGGACAACTGGGTGAAGACCTTCGAGCGGATGGAGTGCCCGCTGCCGGTCCTGGTCGAGAACACCGCCGGGGGCGAGCACGCGATGGCGCGGCGCTTCGACGCGCTGGCCCGGCTGTGGGACGGCATCGGCGGCTTCCCCAGCGTCGGCTTCTGCCTGGACACCTGCCACGCGCACGCCGGCGGCGAGGAGCTGCTGACGGTCGTGGAGCGGGTGCAGGCGATCACCGGCCGGATCGACCTCGTGCACTGCAACGACTCCCGGGACGCGTTCGGGTCGGGCGCCGACCGGCACGCCAACCTGGGCGAGGGCCAGATCGACGCGGAGCTGCTCGTCGCGGTCGTCTCGGCGGCCGGTGCGCCCGTGGTCTGCGAGACGCCGGGCGGCGCCGACGGGCAGGGCGCCGACATCGCGTACCTGCGCGAGCACCTGCCGGGCTGACCCCGCTTCCCGCCGAGCGTCACCGGATCGCGGCCCGGCGCGGCGTGTCCCCGACCAGATGCGGAAGATCATCGCGGGGGTGGGGCGGCTGGGGCGTCACCTGGTCCGGCACCGGCTCGTTGGGGGCACAACACCGTCCCCCCGGGACACGGTGGACGAGTCGTCCGAAGTCGGGCAGCCTGCGCTCCGGCGCCTCCCCAGGGCCGCCCCCACCCAGCTCGGAGCCCACGTGCGCCTCTCCCGCCGGCTCGCGGTCGTCCTGACCGCGGCCCTGCTCGGCCCCGCCCTGCCGTCCCTCGCCTCGACGCCCGGCACCGCCGTCGTGCCGGCGGTGGTCCGCAGCGCCGCCCTGTCGCTCGGCGCCACGACAGAGGCGCTCGCGGCCGGTGACCAGCTCGTCGGCGTCACCTGGGCGGCGGGCGCGCCCCAGGTGAGGGTGCGGTGGCTGACCGCCGAGGGGTGGACCGCATGGGACGTCCCGGACCGGGACAGCGACGAGCCGGACGCCGCCGAGCGCCGCGGCACCCGCGGCGGCACAGAGCCGCTGTGGCGGCCGAAGGGCGCGCGCCTGGTCGACGTCCGGGTGGCCGGTGCCGCGACCGACCTGCGCCTCGTCAGGGTGGGGGACGGCACGCCCCGGACGTCCCGGTCCTGGGGCACCGCCGCGCACGCCGACGCCCGCAGCGTCATCTCCGGCGTGCACAGCCGCGCCGACTGGGGCGCCGACGAGTCGATGCGGCACGGGAAGCCGTCCTACGCGGCCGCCGTCAAGGCCGTCGTCGTGCACCACACCGCCGGCAGCAACGACTACACGCAGGACGAGGTGCCGGCCAAGATCCGCGCCGACTACGCCTACCACGTGCGCGCCCGCGGCTGGGACGACCTCGGCTACAACCTGGTGGTCGACCGGTTCGGCGGCATCTGGGAGGGCCGCGCCGGCGGGCTCGGCCGCGCGACCATCGGCTCGCACGCGCAGGGCTTCAACACCGGCACGCTGGGCGTCAGCCTGCTCGGCGACATGACCAAGCAGGAGCCGACCCGCGAGGCGGTCCGGGCCATGGCGCGGGTCAGCGCGTACGCCGCGGCCACCTGGCGCTTCGACCCGCAGGGCACGGTGACGCTGCGCAGCGGCGGCTCGCCCCGCTACCGCAGCGGCACGTACGTCACCCTGCACCGCGTCTTCGGCCACAAGGACACCGGCCAGACGGCCTGCCCCGGCGCGCTGTACGACCGGCTCGCCGACATCCGGTCCGCGGCGACGGCGCTGGTCGGACCGGCGCCGCGCATCCTGGACGTCGACGTGACCGGAGCGCCCGTCCGGGCGCCGAGCCCCGTCGTCATCACGGGCAGCCTCAGCCGGTCCGCCCCCTGGACGGCCGCGCTGCGCGACGCGCAGGGCACCGTGCTGGCCCGCTCGGCCGGCGAGGGCGACGTCGCGCGGCTCGAGTGGAACGGCCTGCGTCCGCTGCCGGGCGTCGAGGCCGAGGAGGGCGTGCCCGGCGTGCTGCCGGCGACGCCCGGGCGCTACACCTGGGCGATCAACGTCGACGACGGCTTCCACCCCGCCGCCCGCCGGGAGGACGCGGTCGAGGTCGCGCTGCCGCTGCTGCCGGTCGGCTAGACAGTCCGGGTGCGACTCCGGGACCCCGCCCACCGCCTCGCGCTCCTGGTCGCGGCCTGGCTGCTGACCCGGGTCGCGGTGCTGGTCGTCAGCCGCGACCCCGGGCTGTACCCCTTCCAGGACGACCCGTTCGAGATCAGCGTCTTCGCCGGCTGGGGCGCCGCGTTCGCCGGAGCCGACGGAGCGCAGGTGCCGCTGCGCGACGGGCCGTGGGAGTACCCCGTCGGCGCGGTCCCGGTCGTGCTGGCGCCGGCGCTGCTGCGCGGGGCGCCGTACGTCCTGGGCTTCGTCGGGCAGCTGGTGCTCTGGGACGGCGCCCTGCTGCTGCTGCTCGCCCTGGTCGGGCTGCGCCGGGGATCGCTCGCCGGCGCGTGGCTCTGGGTCGCCGCCGTCCCGCTGCTGGGACCGGTCGCGCTCACGCGGTTCGACGTCGTGCCCACCTTCCTGGCCGTCGCGGGGCTGGCCAGCCCGCCGCTGCTGGCCGGGGTGCTGCTGGGCGCGGGCGCGGTGGTCAAGCTGTGGCCCGCGCTGCTCCTGCCGCTGCTCCTGCGCGGCCGGGGACGCCTGCGCGTCCTCCTGGGGGCGGTCGTGGTCGGCGCCTCCACCGTCGGCGCCGCGGCGGCGGCCGGAGTGAGCGGCCAGCTGCTGAGCTTCCTGGACTACCAGCGCGACCGCGGGCTCGAGGTGGAGTCGCTGCCGGCGCTGCCCCTGATGCTCGCGCGGGCGCGGGGCGACGACCGGATGACGGTGGGCTTCGGGTTCGGGAGCTACCAGGTGGACGGGCCGTGGGCCGACGCGATGCTGGTCGTCGGCGACATCGGGATCGCGCTGGTGCTCGTGGCAGCCGCGGCGCTGGTCTGGCGCCGCAGGGCCGCCGTGCTGCCGGTGGCCGTCTTCCTGGTCGCGGGCCTGCTGGTGTTCGACAAGGTGCTCAGCGCGCAGTACCCGCTGTGGCTCACCGGGCTCCTGGCCCTCGCGCTGTGCACCCCGCGCAGCCGGCTGCGGGCCGCGGTCGCGCCGCTGGTCGCGGTGCTGGTCCTGACGCAGCTCGTCTACCCGCTGGCGGTCCAGGACCTGGTGAAGGGCGACCAGGCACCGGTGCTGGTGCTGCTCGTCCGGGACGTCCTGCTGGTCGTCGTCGCCGTCGTCGCGGCGGTCGCGGCCTGGTCCGGAGATGCCGGCTCAGAAGATGAAGTACCAGTTGACGTACAGGATCGACAGCAGGCCGAGGCCGGTCGCTGAGGCGGCCACGACGAGGTCGTGCGCCTTCCACCGCTCGGCCAGTGCGGCCAGCGCCCAGAACAGCGGGAACATCACGACGATGAAGCGCGGCAGCGACAGGAACGGCCGGCCGCCGAACGCCAGCGTCATGGGGAACAGCAGCGACGCCCAGTACCAGACGGCGTAGGTCAGCCGGACGCGGAACGCGATCCACAGGCC
>JBKJQM010000360.1:0-6870 GCA_046594005.1 Mycobacteriales bacterium | reverse complement strand
CTTCGCCGGCGTCGCCACCTGGATCAGCGACGTGTTCACCGGGCTCTCCCTGGTGCTGGCCGTCGCCTTCGCCGGGATCCTCTCCCGGCCGCGAGAGGCCCCGCGCACCAAGGCGGGGGCAACGACCGCCTCCGCTCCCGCGGACGGCTCGACTGATCACTCGCTCGGCGAGGCCACGCCCCATGTCTAGCCCCGCCAGCACCTCCTCCACCCAGCACGACCACTCGAGAGGGACCTGCCAGATGACCAGCCCGTGCACCCCGCGGACCACGCACTCCGCCCTGACCCGGACGGGCGCGATGGCCGTCGTGTTCGGACTGGCCTTCCTCCCGACCGCCTCCGCCTTCGCGGCCGACGGCCCCACGACCGTCCAGGCGATCCTGGGCGGCGACGGCAGCGTCTCGTCGGTCTCCCTGCTGCACGGTGACGGTGCCGCTCCGGCGGCCGACACGCTCCCCGTCACGGTCGCCATCTCGCAGAGCGCCGACGGGGACACCTCGACGACGAACTACCACGTCGAGAACACGACCGTGACCAAGAAGTCGGTCTCCTACGAGGACGCGACCGGGAAGGCTTCGACCGTCGAGCAGGAGGTCGCGATGCCGCTCGTCGCGCAGCTCTCGGTCCGCCTGCCCGCGAGCCGCACCGACGTCTCCGCCGTGGGCGCCCGCGTCACGACCCTCGCGGACGGCAGCAGCGAGCTCGTCTGGTCGATGGTGCTGTTCTCCCCGATCGGCGCGCCGGTCTCCGACGTCAGCTTCTCGTCCAAGGGCACCGGCGACCCCGTCGCCCGCATCGACGTCGCCGCCGTCTCCCCCAACGCCACCCCCGGCCTCGCCGCGACCGCGCAGGCCGCCAACGCCACGGTCAACGGCAACGGCATCCTCAACACCGTCGCCACCGGAGCCAACGAGGGCCTGCTGAAGCTGTCGGACGGCGTCGGCCAGCTGCTCGCCGGCCTCGACAAGCTGGAGGCGGGCGCGGTCGCGCTGAACGAGGGCCTCGCCGCTGCCGGCGCCGGCTCCAACCAGCTCGCCGACGGCTCCGAGGCGGCGCACGCCGGCTCGACCAAGCTCGCGGCCGGTCTCGGTCAGATCGCCGACGGCGGCGGCGCTCTCGCCGCGGGTGCGGGCAAGCTCGACGTCGGCGCCGGCAAGATCAGCGCTGGACTCAAGAGCGCGAACGAGGGCGGGACGAAGCTGGCGACGGGCTCGACGACCCTGTCCGACGGTGCGACCAAGGCCGCTGCCGGCGCAAAGGCGCTGGCGGACGGATTGGCCCTCATCAGCGGTGGCCTCGACCAGATCAGCGCCGCGCAGGGCCTTCCCGCCGCGCTCGACGGCGCGAAGAAGCTGCGGGTCGGCGTCGAGCAGCTGCGCACCGGTCTCGGTGCACCCACGACAGACGGCACCATCCTCAACGGGCTCGCGAAGACAGGTGCCGGCTTGACGCAGGTCAAGGGCGGGCTCGACCAGCTGGCTGCAGGTCTGCCGGCCGCGGCCGACGGCGCGTCAGCGATCGCGAGCGGACTCGGGACGGCGAAGGCCGGCGTGGACGCCAGCAAGGGCGGCGTGGACCAGGTCAAGGGTGCGCTCGCCGCGGCCGTCACGCCCACCGGGGGGATCAGCACCATCATCGCCCTGACGACGGCCGCGCGGGACCTGTCCGCCTGCGCACCGGCTGGCCCGGTCGCCACGGTGACCACCGCGTGCGAAGCCATCAACACCGCGCTGTACGCCCTGACGCACACGGCGACCAGCGTCAGCGACCCCGGCGGTCTCAAGGAGCAGACGGCGTACGCCGCAGGTCCCGCCGCCCTGGGCGCGGTGAGCGACGGGCTGGGTCTGGTGAGCACCGGACTGACGTCGGCCATCGGCGGCGCCAGCTCCATCGCCGGGGGTCTCGCCGGCGCCATCACCGGTGTCGCCCAGCTGCAGGCCGGTGTCACCGCCCTGCAGGCCGGCAACACGCAGCTGACCGCGGGCGTCAACCAGGTGGCCGGCGGTCTCAAGTCGGGCGACCCCACCAAGCCGGGCATCGCCGAGGGCCTCGACGCCCTCGTCGCCGGTCTGACCACCGCGGTCGGCGGCGTCACCCAGCTCGCCGCAGGCGCCACCTCGGCCAGCACCGGCGCCACGGCGCTGTCCGCCGGCAACACCGCGATCGCCGACGGAGCGGGCCAGATCGCCACGGGCAACACGGCGCTGTCCTCCGGCCTGTCGCAGCTGTACACCGGCAGCAAGGAGCTGAAGGCCGGCACGGGGGCCCTGTCCGCCGGCGCGACCAAGCTCGCGGCCGGCGCCAAGGAGGCCTCGACCGGTGCCACCGCCCTCGACGCCGGCCTCGGCAAGATCGCCGACGGCCAGCGCAAGGTCGCCGACGGCCTGCCGGCCGCGATCGACGGCTCTGGCCAGATCGCGGACGGCCTCGGCAAGGTCGTCGACGGTGAAGGCGCGGTCAGCAAGGGTCTGGGCGACGTCCGTACCCAGGCGGTCGAGGTCCTGCAGTCGCAGTTCGCGCAGGGCACGACGCTGGCCCGCCAGCAGCTCGCGGGTCTGGACGCCTCGAGCGCTCTGCTCGCGGAGACGCCCGGCGCGGCCCAGACCACGTGGGTCCTCACCCAGGACCAGGACGGCATCGTCGCCAACCTGGCCAGCGCCAGCTCGAGCAGCAACGACGACAGCAACGTCGGCCGCAACGTGGCGCTCGGTGCGGGCGGGGCGCTGCTGCTCCTGGGCGGCGTCGCGGGCGGCTACCTCAGCGGCCGCCGCCGGCCGACCGTCTAGCTCCGGCACGCACCGCGCCCCCGTCCGCTCCCCGGACGGGGGCGCTGCTGCGACCCGGGGAGGTGACCTCCGCGACAGCCGGCAGGTGAGGCAGAGTGGAGCGGCGAACGTGACCAGTACCACCGCACCCGTGGCGGCCCTCAGATCAGGAGCACCTCCGTGGCACAGGCCCACCTCGACCGGTTGACCAGCATCGACGCCGGCTTCCTGCACCAGGAGGACGGCGGCGCGCACATGCACATCGGCGGCCTCGGGGTCTTCACCGGTCCGGCCCCGACCGGTGAGCAGTTCCGCGACCACATCGCCTCACGGCTGCCCCTGGTCCCCCGCTATCGCCAGAAGCTGGTCGAGATGCCCTTCGGCACCGGCCGCCCGGTCTGGGTCGAGGACGCCGGCTTCCGCATCGGCTACCACGTGAGGCACACAGCCCTGCCCACCCCCGGCAGTGACGAGCAGCTGCTGACGCTGGCGTCGCGCATCGTCTCGCAGCGGCTGGACCGCACGAAGCCGCTGTGGGAGCTGTGGCTCGTGGAGGGCCTGTCCGACGACCGCTTCGCGATCATCGCCAAGACCCACCACGCGATGATCGACGGGGTCGGCGGTGTCGACCTGCTGACGGCGCTGTTCGACATCACGTCCGAGACCGCCCCGGTGGCCCCTGAGCCCTGGCGGCCGCAGGCGACACCCGGCACCGTGGGCCTGCTCGCGCACGGCGCCAAGGGCGCGGTGCGCAACCTGGTCGACCTCGGCACCAAGGGCGCCCGCCTGGCCGTACGCCCGCAGGAGGCGGTGCGCGAGACGCTGTCGATGGCGGGGGCGCTCAGCGCTGCGGTCAAGCCGCTGGTCTCCGGAGCGCCGCCCAGCCCGCTGAACGGCACACCCGGCCCGCACCGCCGCGTCGAGGTCGTCAGCACCCCGCTCAGCGACTACAAGAAGGTCAAGGCGGCCTTCGGCGCGACCGTCAACGACGTCGTCCTCACCGCTGTCTCCGGCGCGCTCGGCCGCTACCTGCAGGGTCGAGGCTTCGACGTGGACCCCGGCCTGCAGCTGCGCGCCTGCGTACCGGTGTCGGTGCGCTCGGCCGACAAGAGCGGCGCCGCGGGCAACGAGATCACCATCATGACCGCGCCGCTGCCCGTCGGCCTCAAGGAGCCGGTCGGGCGCCTGGCGCTCGTACGCCGCTCGATGGAGCACCTGAAGGAGAGCCGCCAGGCAGAGGGCGCCAAGGTCCTCACGTCGATCGAGAACGCCTTGCCGCCAGCGGTTCTCGCGCGCGCCTCGCGCCTGGGCTTCAGCAGCCGGATGTACAACCTGCTCGTCACCAACGTCCCCGGACCGCAGGTGCCCATCTACATGCTGGGCCGCGAGCTGCTCACGCTGGCGCCGCTGGCGTTCCTCGCGCCCGAGCACCTGCTGGCCATCGCGATCGTCAGCTACAACGGGCACGTGACGTACGGGATCCTGGGCGACTCCGACGCGCTGCCCGACATCGCGGACCTCGCCAAGGACCTCGAGGCCAGCCTCGCCGAGCTGGTCGCCGCGGCCGAGGAGAGCGCGGCCGTCACGGCGTAGTCAGCGACCACGGCGGGACAGCTCCAGCGCCACCGTGGTCATGTGCGGCACCGTGAGCCCCAGCACCGCGGCGAACGCGTTGTCGCTGGCGTGGTCCGGGTCTGCTGCAGCGAGGGCCCCTGCCCCGACGATCCCGACACCCGCGGCCCACGCGCTGCGCCGGCCCAGCTCGCCGATCGCGTGCGGCAGCGATCGCTGCGGCGGCAGCTGACCGTCGGCGACGAGTGCGTCGACGACCCGAGCGGTGTGCCGCAGCGCGTGCCAGCCGCCGAAGTACGCCGCGAAGGCCGTCGAGGGCGGCGCTGCCAGCGCGAGCGTCCCGAGCAGTGCCGAGTCGGCGGCCGCCTCGCGGTCACGTCCCGCGGCGAGCAGCACGACAGCGGCCGCGGCCACGGCGGTCAGCGGCGCTACCGCGCCCCGGGCTGAGGGGTCGCGCAGCAGCGCGAGCCCGGTGCGGTTGCCGCCGAGGCGCGGCGTGTCGGCCAGTGCGCCGGTGAGCCCGACCTCGGCCGGCCGGCGGTTGGCCGTGCCGACGGCAGCGGGGAGCCCGACGGTCGTCACCGCGGCCGCGAGCAGCCGCAGGGCAGATCGCAGGCGCGGGCGGCCGGCGGGGGCGGCCTGCCAGCAGGCGAGCTCGCCCTCGGCGAAGTGCGCGGCGCTCGCGAGCAGGACGCCCCGTTCGACGGCGGTCCCACCCCGCCGGACGACGACCGTCGAGGCCGCAGCCAGTGCGGCGTACGCCGCGATGAGCGCCCCCTGACGGCTGCGGGAGCCTCCGGACGCCGACCGCAGCAGCTCGGTGTCGGCGGCGCCGTGCGGCATCCCGAGCGCCAGCGCCGCCAGGCCCACCGCCTGCTGCGTACGGCCTCGGGGCGCAGGGTCGACCAGCGCCGTCCCGAGCGCGGCCAGGACCAGCAGCCGGGACGTGCGCCGGGCGCGCGGGAGCAGGGGTGCGGTCATGTCCTGAGCATCGCCGTACGCGGCCCGCTCCGCTGGTGTCGACGCATCTCGTCACCTCGCGATCAGAGGTACCCCTGGGGAACCGGTCCCGTGACGCGCATCGCGTGACGGGCGGCGAGATCGTTGAGTGCAGCCTCGGCGGGCACCGTGCCGGCCGTCGCGGCGTCAGCGAGCTCCTCGAAGTAGCCCTCCATGGCTGCCGGGACGTAGACGTTGCGCTTGCGGCTCTGCGACTCGCCGACTCGGAAACCGTGTTCGACGCCCGCCGGCACCCGGACGAACGACCCAGCCGGGCACCGGTGCGCCTCATCGAGGATGAACACGACGTACTCCCCGGCAAGCACGTAGAACGCCTCGCCCGCGTCGTCGTGCACGTGCATCGGCGGTCCGAAGCCCGGCGGCTCGTCGGCTTCCAGGACGGTCAGTTCCGTACCGGTCTGGGACGACGCAGCCTTCACCGTCATCTGGAACGGCCCCATGTCGAGCACCCGACCGTCGCCGGGACCAAGGACGTACGGACCGTTCGACATGAGCCCGCTCCCTCTGCAGACGATCGGCTGCGTCCTGCCCGGAGACAGCGCGGCGTTCCAGCTCCGTCGGCGTCGACGTGGTGCCGGAGTCAGGCCCGGACCGCACGTTCGCCGCCGTCGCAGCCCGAGCGGCCTGACCCACCGCCGTCGGCGGCCGCAGGGGCCGTGCTGCGGCCAGCGGGCGCCTGGGCGCAGGATGGCTGCATGCGCATCGTGGTGGCGGGCTCGTCCGGGTTCGTCGGGCGGCGCCTGTGCCCCGCCCTCGAGGACGATGGGCACGACGTCGTCGCCATGACCCGCTCGCCCGAGTCCTACGACGGCGCAGGGACGGCAGTGCGGGCCGACGTCCATGACGCGGCCAGCCTGGACGCCGTCCTCGCCGGGGCCGACGCCGCGTACTACCTCGTCCACAGCCTGGACGACGCCGACTTCCGTCAGCAGGACGCCGAGGCCGCCACGACCTTCGCCCGCGCGGCGGGGAAGGCCGGGCTGGCGCGGATCGTCTACCTGGGCGGGCTCGGCGACGACGCCGACGACCTGTCCAGCCACCTGCGGAGCCGGCGGGAGGTCGAGGAGATCCTCGGCAGCGGCGGGGTGCCCGTGACGACCTTGCGGGCCGGGATCATCGTCGGGCACGGCGGCGTCAGCTGGGAGATGACCCGCCAGCTCGTCGAGCACCTGCCCGCCATGATCACCCCGCGCTGGGTGCGGACCCGGACGCAGCCGATCGCCGTGGCCGACGTCGTGCGCTACCTCGTCGGCGTGCTCGAGGTGCCGGAGGCCGCGGACCGCGCCTTCGACATCGGCGGGCCGGACGTGCTGCAGTACGTGGAGATGATGCGCCGGGTCGCGACCATCGAGGGACGCACGATGCTCGTGGTCCCGGTGCCGCTGCTGACCCCGCAGCTCTCCTCGCGCTGGCTCTCCTTCGTCACCGACGTGGACGTGCAGACCGGGCGCTCGCTCATCGACTCCATGAGCAACGAGGTGGTGGTGCGCGACGACAGCATCCGGGCACTCAT
>JBKJQM010000344.1:0-5475 GCA_046594005.1 Mycobacteriales bacterium | reverse complement strand
CGGCCGGTTGCCGCTGAACACCCACGGCGGCCAGCTCGGCGAGGCGTACATCCACGGCATGAACGGCATCGCCGAAGGCGTTCGCCAGGTCCGGGGGACCTCGGTCAACCCGGTCGCCGACGTCGACCACGTGCTGGTCACTGCGGGTACCGGCGTTCCGACGAGCGGACTCATCCTCTCCGCCTGATACTCCGGTGCCCGAGGTGCCTTGGGTGCTAGAGGATGCCGCGGTTCGTGATCAGACGGGCCGCGTGCTGGGGGGCGAGGGCCTCGTTGAGCGACTCGGCCAGGAGGGTCAGCGAGGGGCAGCTGATGCTGCTGCTGATCCGCTTGACCGAGATGACCACGTCCTTGACGCCGGCTTTCGGGACACTGGCGAACGGGTAGCCGTTCGTGGAGAACGTCTGAGCGGTGATGTTGATGCCCGCCAGGGCAGCGGTCGTGGTGTAGCAGGCGCTGCTGGGTCCAGACACCCGGAGTCTGGTGGAGCTCGCCGCAGCTGAGTCGTTCCGGAGCCGCACGGTGAACTTCGCGATCCCGTTGAGGGCGAGGGACGGTGCGGTGGCGCCCTGGATGGTGGGCAGCATCCCCACGAAGGCCTGAGAGCCTTCCTTGGCGTACAGGCCGTAGGCGTCAGTTCCGGTGGTTGGGGCCTGCACGTTGGTCTCGGTGGTCAGGCTCGACCCCGGTCCGCTGGCACCGAGCAGGGTGGCCATCACCACACCCGTTGACCGTCCGGGCGCTGTCGGGGCGACCCTGAGCTGGTACGTGCCGATGCCGTTGGTGGCGATGGTCGGAGTGATGTAGTTCCCGTTCGCGTCCTGGGCCAGGGCGACGCCGTTGAGGAGGATCCGGGCGTTCGACGGAGCCCCGGTCTTGGTGAGGGCGATCTTGAACGAGCTCGGGTTGATCGTCGTGTTGATGACACGGAGGGCATAGATCGTCTCGACGCCCGCGGCGGTGACCGGCCTGGTGACGGTGTTGCCGAACGCGGTATACGCGGTCCCGGGGCCGTAGATCTGCAGCGGGGGCGTGGTGTTCGGCGGCGGCGGAACGGTCGGGTTCGAGATCAGGTGCGAGAAGTGCATCGCGGTAGCGCCGTTGAACGACGTCGCGGTGTACGTGACGGGACCGCAGCCGTTGAGGACACGTCTGACGGTGACGACGACGTCCTTGATCCCAGCGACCGAGAGCGACGGGGTGGTGTAGCCGGACCCGAATGCGGCGGTCGTGATGTCGACGCCACCGACTGTGACCTTGCGGGTCCAGCAGCTCTCGGTGGCTCCGGTGAGCTTGAGCGTGATCGGGTGCGCGGTGGTGCCGTCGTTGCGCAACCGCACGGTGAAAGCGGCCGCGCCGTTGAGGGCCACCGTGGCGGCCGTCATCGACTGGCCGTTGACCGACCCGCCGATGTAGGCCTGGCTGTTGGCCGAGGCGAACAGGGCGTAGCCGTCGGTGCCCTTGGCCGGTGCCCTCACGTTGGTCTCGGTGATGCCGTGGTCCTGCTGGGCACCGTTGGCCGCCAGCAGTCGCACCACGACGCCGCTGATGTTCTGTCCGGGGCTGGTCGGAGTGACCTTGACCAGGTACTCCAGGAATTTGCCCGGGGCGATGTTGGCGGTGAACTGGTTCCCGTTCCCGTTGGTCGGCAGGGCGACGTTGCCGGTGGTGAAGATCCCGGTGTTCGCCGGTGCACCTGACTTGGCGAGGTTGAACTCGTAGGTCGACGCGGTCGCGCCGGTGTTGGTGACCTTGACCCGGTAGGTCGCGATCACGTTCGGACCGGTTACTCCCAGGGTGACCTTGGTGCCGTTGCCGGTGGTGTAGACGGTGCCCGGTCCGCGAAGGTCCAGGCGGGCCGTGGCAACCCCGCTACCGGTGAGGCTCACCTGGTGCGGGCCGCCGGCGGCGTTGTCGGTGATCCGCAGCGCGGCGGTACGGGCACCGGCGGCTCCGGGACGGAACGAGATCGGGACGGCGCAGCTGGCTCCCGGGTCGATCGTTCCCTCACAGAGGTGGAAGCCCACGACGAAGTCGATCGGGTTGGCCCCGACAACGGTGATGCTGGGGACCTCCAGGACACCGAGACCGGTGTTGGTGATCACGACTTCCTGGGGGGCACCAGTGGTGCCCACCGGTACGTTGCCGAAGGACTGGTTGGCGGGGACCGAGACGACCGGCGGTGAACCGACTCCGTTCAGGGGGACCAGGTGCGGGGAGCCGGGGGCGTTGTCGGTAAACCGCAGGACCGCCGTACGCGCGTCGGGCGCCGTAGGAGCGAAGGCGAGCTGGACCGTGCAGGTGGCGCCGACCGCGATCGGAGGCCCGACGCAGGTCTCGTCAAGCACCGGGAAGTCGAGGGGGTGTGCTCCCGTTACCGCGACCGCGCTGACGGTCATCGGCGCGTCACCGGAGTTGCGCAAGGTGACTGTCTCCGGATCCGATGTAGTTCCGGTGCCGTGAGTGCCGAAGTCCACCGACGTCGGCGTCAGGGTGGCCAGAGGGGTCAGACCCCGTCCTGACAGAGACACCTGGTGCGGGCTTCCGGGGGCGTTGTCGGAGAAGGTGAGGCTCGCGAACTTAGGTCCTGCGACATTGGGGCGGAACGTCACCTGCACCACGCAAGTGGTGTTGGGGTTGAGCGTCGCGCCGGTGCAGCCGTCGGAGACCTTCTGGAACTCCGCAGCATTGCTCCCGCTGAACACCACGCTGGAGATCGACATTGGGGCGGTGCCCACGTTGCGCATGGTCACCGGCTGTTGCGGACTGGTCTGTCCCACGGGGGTGTCGGGGAACGCCAGTGAGGTCGGGGTGAGGCTGGCTGCGGGCTGGGTCGCGAATCCCGAGAGGCTCACCTGGTGGGGGCTGCCCGGCGCATTGTCGGAGAAGGACAGCACAGCTGCTCGGGAACCAGGAGCCTGCGGCTTGAAAGCCACCTGAACGGTGCAGAATTGCCCGGTGTTGAGCACCGCCCCGGTACAGGCGTCCGACGTCTCGACGAAGTCAGCCGGGTTGATACCCGAGAGCGACACGTTGCTGATGGTCATCGAGACCGGCCCGGTGTTCTGCATGGTGACGCCCTGGCTCACGCTCTGCTGGCCGACCACTGTGGCGGGGAACGCCAGCGTCGTCGGTGCCAGGCTGGCGGTCGGGGTCACTCCGGTGCCGCTGAGCACAACGGTCCGCGGCGAGTTGGGGGCGTTGGAATTGACGAAGAGGGTCCCGTTCGCCGTCCCTGACGCCGTGGGGGCGAACGTGACCGCCAGCGAACAGGAGGTTCCGGGCTGGATCACCAGACCGGTGCAGCCGCCGTTCTTCTGGAATGCGGCATTGCCGCCGAAGGTGGTCGAGGTGACCGTGAACGGAGCTCCGCCAGTGTTGCTCACCACGACAGTCTGGGCAGGGCTGGTGGTGCCGACCCGGACGTTCCCGAAGT
Organism: Mycobacteriales bacterium; assembly: GCA_046594005.1. GTDB lineage: Bacteria > Actinomycetota > Actinomycetes > Mycobacteriales > SCTD01 > SCTD01. The sequence continues at coordinate 2,039 of JBKJQM010000344.1, read as the reverse complement.
TCATGGTGGTCGGGGTGATGGCCATGATGGCGACGATCTGGAAGGTGATCTGGACGTTGCGCGTTTCGGGCGCTGTCGTTGAGGTGCCGCCGGGCGGGACGAGGCTGAGGCCGCCGGCGCCGCCGCCCGAATAGGCATTAAACCCTTGCACGAAACAGCCGCCGCCGCCGCCACCACCACCACGTCGGCCGCCGCCGCCGCCGCCACCGCCCATAGCACCGAGGGTGTCGCTGCCTCCGAAGCCGCCGCCGGTTGTAGTGCCGGTGCCCCCGTCGGGCCCGGCACCGCCGAACCCGCAGCTCGCGCCGTCCCCGCCAGCGCCATTCGTGGTCGCGGTCGAAGTCTGACCACCTCCGCCACCGATGAGACCGAATTCTCCCGGACCGCGCTCCCCGGGGGCGCCGGCGGAACCGCCGGCGCCGCCACCCGCTCCGCCCCCGCCAGCAGCGATCAGCAGATCGGTCTCCGACCCCGTCGGCCCGAAGCGCACGGCAGCGCTTCCCCCACCGGCGCCCCCTCCGCTGCTCGCGGAGCCGCCATCGGCACGTGCCTTGATCTTGAAGGTCGACCCGGCCTGGATCGAGGTGATACCTGCCGTCACTAGGGCGCCGCTTCCGCCCGACACAGGTTGGCCGTCCAACATGGCGGGCGCGCCGCGCTGGCCAACGGCCCGCACCTGGGCGCTGGTGGTGCCGTTGGGAATCGCCAGCGTGTACTCGGTAGAGCTTTGGTCGTTGTACGTGCAGGTGACCATATTGTTCGCGTCCGGTGCCGCACACTGCGGAGGCAGCGCCGCCGCTGCTGGAGGAGCGGGCGCGACGGCGAGAGTTACCAACCCCAGCATGCCGACCAACGAGGCTCGCGCGGTCCAGTGCCCGAAACTGGAGCATGCAGAGAAAGAGGGAGGGGTGAACCGCATCGAAATCTCCAGAAGGCGACGGCCAGAACACCCGGGATAAACCTGGCAAGGTAGATAGTGCCCGTCAAGTTACACGGCGCTGATATCGCCGGGATAGTTAGATCAGGCCATTTTCTGGAGTTTTACACATCGTTATAGGCGTATTTCGGCGGCATTCGATGGGTTTGCCCGGTGGGCGGAAGAGGGGCATTGGCGAGACCCGCGCCGCCGCGACCGCGACCCGAGATCAGACGTCAAGGCGCTCGTGGAAGAATGCGAGGACCCGCTGCACCGAGTCCTCGTCACGGTGCTCGGTCAGAACGGAGTGTCGCCTACCCGGTAACTCGACGGCGATGAACCCCGCACCCAGCTCCGCCCGCAGCGTGTCGAATCGCTTGCCCACCATGGGGTCGCCCTGGAAGCGCAGCCCCAGGACCGGGCACCCGTCGGCGACTCGCTGCTTGACGGCCGCGAGGTCGGCTGGCGACAGGTTCAGGTCGCGGGACCGGGCGCGGTTCGCTGCGAACGGCATCGACGGTTGCGACAGCACCGGTGCGGCGATGTGTCCGTCCACCATCATGGCCAGGGCGAACCCCCCGCTGAAGCACATTCCAAGCGCGCCGACCCCGGGCCCGCCGAGCTCCTCGTGCAGGTCCGCGGCGAGCGCCCTCAGCCATCCGGTAATGGGTGAGGTCCTGTTCAGTGCCCAGTTGTTGAACTCGCTAGAGACGCACACTCGCGCGATCGACGTCGTCAGGTTGCCCACGCCGTAGCCCTTGCCCGGCGTCGTGCCCAGAACGGACGGCATCACGACCGTGAAGCCAGAGTCGACGACGTCCTCGGCGAACGCTTGGACCTTCGGCGTGATCGCGGGGATCTCGTGGATGATGATGACGCCCGGACCGGTGCCCTTGCGGAAGGTCGGCAAGGTCGCGCCGCCCGAGGTGAAGGTGCTTTCTTCCCACTCAGCCAACAGACTCATCGGGCGAGAGTACCGGCGCGTCCTGGAGCAGACGTACAGCAATCAGGCCCGGGTGACCGTGCAGTCGGCGAGGACCGGAGCGCCGTCGCGCTCCTCGCGCGAGCTGGCGATGGTCGCTGAGACGACGATCTGGTCGGCCTCGTCCCAGGCCTGGACCCT
>JBKJQM010000224.1:0-5466 GCA_046594005.1 Mycobacteriales bacterium | reverse complement strand
GCCGATGGAGGCGCTGCTCGCCGACCTCGCGCCCGAGTTCGGCGCGGCCAAGTTCTTCCGGCCCTACCGCGACGTCCGCTTCTCCAAGGACAAGACGCCGTACAAGACGCACGCCGCCGCCGTGGTCGAGGGCGATGCCGGCGACGGGTCGCTCTACCTCCAGCTCGGCGCGGACGGCCTGTACGTCGGCGGCGGCTACTGGCACACCCAGAGCGACCAGGTGCAGCGCCTGCGCGCGGCCGTCGACGACGGCCTGTCCGGCCGTCAGCTGCAGCAGGTCCTGGACGGACTCCACGGCTGGGACGTGATCGGCGAGCGCCTCAAGCGGCTGCCCAAGCCGTACGCGCCCGACCACCCGCGCGCAGACCTGCTGCACCACAAGGGCCTCGCCGCCGGTCTGCGCTTCGAGCCCGCCGAGTGGCTGCACGAACCGGAGTGCGGACACCGGGTTGCGGCCGCCTGGCGGCACGTGCAGGGGCTCAACGCCTGGCTCGCACAGCACGTCGGCCCGACCCGGGCTACCTGACCGCGGGTTGCGCTGTCGGTGCAGGAACGATCACACGCCCGGCGAACCTAGGACCATGCCCACCCTGCGCAGCATCCTGGCCGTGACCGCCGTCGCCCTGACGGCCGCTGGGGCTGGTGCGTCCGCCGCGTCCCCCTCCCAGGCTCCTAGCAGGGCGCCGTCGGCAGCCGTCGTCCCGTTCGCCCTGGTGCAGGACCGCGACGTCGCCGACCGCCTCCCCCAGCCCGAGGACCGGTACGCCGTCGCCGGGGGCTGCTACGTGGTGGAGGCGCCCGGGCAGGGCTTCGTGTCCCGGCGCGGCGCCGCCCTGACTGTCTCGGCGACCGAGGCGCAGGCCCTGCCGCTGCACTTCCAGGCCACCCGGCTCGGGGAGTACCTGCTCGCGACCGACGAAGGCCCCGAGACCCGCTACGCCGGGGCGACCTGGGACGTCCGCAAGTACCTCGCTGCGCCGGTGACCGGCGCCGCGGTCGTCGACAGCCCGAGCACCGACACCGAGTGGCGCCTGGTCGCCAACGGCGCCAACCCGGACGCCAAGGCACGACGGAACCGCACCCAGACCTACCGGCTCTCGGTCCCGAGCCGGAACGCGGCCCTGACGGTGTCCGACGGGACCGTCACCGCCGGTCCGGGCGCAGGCACCGCCCTGGTGCTGCGCCACGTGAAGCGCGCCGACTGCGCCCGTTGGCCCGAGATCGACACAGCGGCCTCCGGCAAGCCCGCGCCCGTCCCGGGCAACCCGACCGGTCCGGTGAAGGGCTTCATGGACGCCCACGTCCACGGCCTGGCCTACGAGTTCCTCGGCGGCAAGCTGCGCTGCGGCAGCCCGTGGCACCCCTACGGCGTCGAGTTCGCCCTCGGCGACTGCCGCAAGAAGGGCAACGTCCTCAACAGCGCCCTCGAGGTGGGCCTGGCCGGCCAGGAGCCGACCGACCCGGTGCAGGAGTACGACCCCGTCGGCTGGCCGACCTTCGGCTACTGGCCCAAGCACGACACGCTGACGCACGAGCAGTACTACTACCGCTGGCTCGAGCGCGCCTACCTCGGTGGACTGCGCATGACCACCAACCTGCTCGTCGACAACACGGCCCTGTGCCAGGCGTTCCCCGTCAAGAAGAACAGCTGCAACGAGATGGACAGCGTCCGACTGCAGGCCAGGCGCATGCACGAGCTGCAGGACTACATCGACGCACAGAGCGGCGGTCCGGGCGAGGGCTGGTACCGCATCGTCACCACGCCGGCCCAGGCCCGGCAGAGCATCAACGCCGGCCGCCTCGCGGTCGTCATGGGCATCGAGGTCTCGACCCTGTTCGACTGCGGCGAGATCCTCGACGTCCCGCAGTGCACCACCGCCGACATCGACAAGCGCCTGCAGGAGGTCTACGACCTGGGCATCCGGCAGATGGAGCTGCTGAACAAGTTCGACAGCGCCCTGGCCGGAGTGACCGGGGACGGCGGCAGCACCGGCGTCGTCGTCAACTCCGGCAACCAGCGCGTCACGGGACACTTCTGGGACATGAAGACCTGCCCGGCGACCAAGCCGGGACACGCCCACGAGCACGACAAGACCCAGATCAACGCCGGCGACGACCTCCCCGACGGTGGCCGCGGCGAGGCCGACGTGCTGGCCGGCGCCATCCTCAGGCAGTTCGGCCCGGCTAAGGGCGTCGTCCCGGCCTACCCGAAGGGGCCGCACTGCAACAGCCGCGGTCTGACCGCCCTCGGGACGCACCTCATCAAGGCCATGATCGGCAAGGGCATGATCTTCGACCCGGACCACATGAGCGCCCAGGCCCAGCGCGAGGCGCTCGACCTCGTCCGCGACCTGGCCGCCCCCGCCGCCGCGCCGGCTTCGAAGGGCAAGCGTCAGCCGGCGCTCGAGCCCGCCGTCCTGTCCAGCCACGGTTGGGGCAACGACGAGATCTACCAGCGGATCTTCCGCGCCGACGGCATCGTCACGCCGTACGCCGGTGACGCCGGCTCCTACGTCCGGGAGTGGACCAAGCTGCGGGGCTACGCGGCCAAGAACGCCCCGGCGGGCTACGACTTCGGCATGGGCTACGGCGCGGACACCAACGGCCTCGGCGGCCAGCCCGGGCCCCGCAACGCGCCTGCCAAGCGCCTCGACTACAGCAAGCGCATCGCCTCTCCCGTCGGTGGCGTGACGCTCGGCCAGCAGCGCAGTGGCCTGAAGTCCTACGACATCAACACCGACGGGGTGGCGCAGTACGGCATGTTCGCCGACTGGTACGCCGAGGTGGCGCTCGAGGCCGACGAGAAGCAGCCCGGACTCGGTGGGGGCAGGGCCATCATCGCCGACATGCTCAACGCCAGCGAGGTGTACCTCAAGATGTGGGAGCGCGGCACCTACGGCGGTGGTGGCTCGTGCGTGAAGGACGGCTCGAACCTGCAGGCCGAGGACCTGCAGGCCCTGATCGGCGGCAACCTCGAGGGGTTCCTGGAGTCGGCCGGCGCCCCGCTGTCGCGCGACGGCGCCGCCTACGTCTACTGCGCGCAGGACCGGGACGGCCAGCTCACCGCCGTCCGGGTCGCCTTCGACGACGAGGGCCGGGCGACGACGGTCACGACGGCCCCGAAGGCGACTCTCGGGGCCCTCACCGGGGCGTCGACCGCCGTCCAGAGCGCCGTCGCGGTGTCGCCCGGCTGAGCCGGCAGGAACGGCGGCGCTGTCCGCCGCCGCCGCTCCCGCGCCGGCCTACCGGCTGGCTGCCCGCTTGTACTGACGGGTGGCCAGCGGCACGAAGACCAGCAGGATGCCGGCGATCCACAGCAGCGTGTAGGTCGCCGGGTGCTGCATGGACCAGACGTCGGGAGGCGGCAGCTGTGGGCTGGTGTTCCCGAACAGCTGTCTCGCCGCCTGCGTCAGCGTCGACACCGGGTTCCACTCCGCGATCACCCGCAGCACCGTCGGGAAGTCGTTGGTCGGGACGAACGTGTTGGCGATGAACGTCAACGGGAAGAGCAGGATGAAGGAGGCGTTCTGCACGACCTCCGGCGTCGGGACGAGCAGGCCGACCCAGGCCATCACCCAGGACAGGGCGTAGGAGAACAGCAGCAGGAGCAGGAAGCCGACCAGCGCCTCCAGCACCGAGGTGCGGATGCGCCAGCCGATCGCCAGCCCGGTCAGCGACATCACCGTGACCGTCAGGACGTTGAGGCACACGTCGCTCGCGGTGCGACCGAGCAGCACGGCGGAGCGCCGCATCGGCAGCGAGCGGAACCGGTCGATGATGCCCTTCTGCATGTCGTCGGCGATGCCGGCGCCGGTGAAGGTCGAGCCGAACACGACGGTCTGGGCGAAGATCCCGGCGATGAGGAACTCGCGGTAGTCGATGCCCGGCACGTCGATGGCACTGCCGAACACGAACGCGAACAGCAGGATGAACATGATGGGCTGGATCGTCGTGAAGACGAGCAGCTCCGGGACGCGCTTGACCTTGATGAGGTTGCGCTTGGCGACGACGACGCCGTCGACGAGGGTCTCGGTCATGGCGCTCATGCGGCCTCCTCCTCCACGCTGGCGTGGCCGGTGAGGCTCAGGAACACGTCGTCCAGCGTCGGCCTGCGCAGACCGACGTCGAGCACGTCGATGCCGGCGGCATCGAGCCGGCCGACCGCGTCGACCAGCACCTTGCCGCCACCGGTGACGGGCGCGGTGAGCTTGCGGACGTGGTCCTCGACCACGATCTCGCCGCTCGCGATCTCCGCGAGCACCACGCGCGCCGGTTCCAGCTCGCCGACGCTGCCGACGACGACCTCGATGCGCTCGCCGCCGACCTGCGCCTTGAGCTCGTCGGCAGTGCCCTGCGCGATGACGCGCCCCTTGTCGATGACGACGATGTCGTCGGCCAGGCGGTCGGCCTCCTCGAGGTACTGCGTCGTGAGGAGCAGCGTCGTCCCGCCGGCCACCAGCTCGCGGATGACGTCCCACATCCCGGTACGGGAGCGCGGGTCGAGTCCGGTCGTGGGCTCGTCGAGGAAGAGCACCGACGGCGAGGCGACGAGCGAGCCGGCGAGGTCCAGGCGGCGGCGCATGCCCCCGGAGTAGCCCTTCACCGGCCGGTCACCGGACTCGGCGAGGTCGAAGCGCTCGAGCAGCTCGCGCGCGCGGGCCTTGGACCGGGTGCGGCCCAGGCGGTACAGCCGGCCGATCATGTCGAGGTTCTCGAAGCCGGTGAGGTACTCGTCGACGGCGGCGTACTGCCCGGACAGGCCGATGCGCGCCCGCACGCCTGCGGGGTCGTGCAGGACGTCGACCCCGGCCACCGTCGCCGAGCCGGCGTCGGGCGTGAGCAGCGTCGTGAGCACGCGCACCGTCGTGGTCTTGCCGGCGCCGTTGGGGCCGAGCAGCGCGAGCACCGTGCCCTCCGGCACCCGCAGGTCGAGGCCGTCGAGCGCTGTCACGTCGCCGTAGCGCTTGACCAGGCCCTCGGCCTGGATGATGTCGGTCATGCGGGTCCCCCTCGGTCGTGCGTCGATCCCAGACGCTAGGTGAGACGTCTGACAACCGGGTTCCTCACCGGCCCTCGTCAGCGCACCGGGTCCAGCAGCGACAGGTCGTACGACGTGGTCCCGTCGACCGCCAGGTCGGCCAGCGCCTCGCCCAGCACCGGCGTCAGCTTGAAGCCGTGCCCGGAGAAGCCGCAGGCGACGACGACGTCCGGGTGCGCCGGGTGCAGGCCCACGACGGGGTCGTGCGTCGGCGTCATCGTGTAGGTGCAGGGCACTGAGCGCAGCAGGCGGTCGCCCAGGTCCGGCAGCAGCGGCGCGAGGAGCTCGGCGACCTGCGCCGTCGTCCACGCGTCCGGGAGCCGGACGGTGCTGTGGTGGACCGCCGCCTTGACACCGCCCCGCTCCCCCGCGGCGGCCGGCGCCCCGTACACCGCCGTCCCGTCGGCGCGCTCCCAGATCCACACCGG
>JBKJQM010000221.1:0-18784 GCA_046594005.1 Mycobacteriales bacterium | reverse complement strand
GGGACAGCCGCCCGCCGACGAGGTCGCTCGCGAACACCCCGGTCCAGGTGCGTCCGGTCGAGGCGGTGATCCGCAGCCACGCACCGTCCCGGCCGCCGTCGCGCCGCGCCCCCGGGTAGTAGACCCGCTCGGGCACCTTCGACAGCCCGCGCAGGGTGCGCTCGTGCGCGGCGTCGAACGCGTGCGGGAACGCGTCGAGCCACAGCGGGGTGTCGCTCACGAGGTCACCTTCTTGCTCGCCCCCGGCTCCACGGCGTCCGGGCGACGGAGGTACAGCGGCGTGAGCGGGTCCGACGGCGCCCCCGCGCGCACACGACCGGCCGCCCGCAGCACCAGGGCGACCGTCGACGGGTGCAGCGGCTCCTCGACCGAGAAGCCGTCGAACGGGTGCAGCGCGGCGCCAGCGCCCACCAGGCGGCCGGAACCCATGCGGGCAGCGAGGTCCGCCGGCCGCTCGACCGACGGCCCCTCCACGCGCTCGCCGTCGACGTAGCGCGCCCAGTAGACCTCCTTGCGCCGGGCGTCCGTGACCACGACCGCCTCGCCGGAGGCAGGCGCGAGCCCGTCCAGCGAGCAGACGCCGTACACCGGCACGCCCAGCGCATCGGCGAGAGCGGCACCGGTCACCAGCCCGACCCGCAGCCCCGTGAACGGACCGGGACCCAGGCCGACGACCACAGCGTCGGGGCGGGCGCCGCCGAGCACCTCGCGCACCCCGACCGCCAGCAGCTCGCCGTGCCGCTTCGCGTCCACCACGACCGACTCGGCCACGACCTCGTGACCGTCGTCGAGCAGGCGCACGAGGGCTGCCGACACCGCGGGCGAGGAGGTGTCGAGACCGAGGACCAGCACGCTCCGACGATAGGTGTGATGCGGCGGTACGGTGCGGGGGATCACAGCCGCCGCGGGACCACCGGCGCCCGCCGCCGGCGTTGTCCACCCTGTGAGCACCCTCCTTCGAGGGCGGCCTGCGGCGTCGGAGACCCCGACCGCCCGGACCGCCCGACTCCTGCCGCTGCTGGCCCTCGCCTCCGGCGTGGCGGTCGCCGACAACTACTACCTGCAGCCGCTGCTGGCCCTGATCGGCCGCGAGCTCGGCGTGGGCGTCGGTGCGATGGGGGCGGTCTCCGCGCTCGCGCTGCTCGGCTACGCGCTCGGCCTGCTGCTCGTCGTCCCGCTCGGCGACGTCGTCGACCGGCGGCCGCTCGTGACCGGCATCCTCGGTCTCACGACGGCGAGCCTCGCGGCCATGGCGCTCGCGCCGTCGGTCGGCGTCCTGGCCGCGGCCGCCTTCGGCGTCGGCCTCACCAGCGTGGTGGCGCAGGTGCTCGTGCCGTACGCCGTCAGCCTCGCCGACGACGCCTCCCGCGGCCGCGTCGCCGGCACGATGATGAGCGGCATCCTCGGCGGCATCCTCGCCGCGCGCGTCGCCGCGGGCCTGCTGGGCAGCGCCGTCGGCTGGCGCCTCGTCTACGCCGGCGCCGCCGGCTTGACCGCCACCCTGCTGGTCGTCCTGCTCCGCAGACTGCCCTCGGAGCAGGTCCGGCACCGCCGCAACGGCCGCCCCGACGTGCCCTACCGCGAGGTGCTCGCCGGCGTCTTCCGTCTCGCCCGGCAGGAGAAGGGGCTGAGAGTCCGTGCGGCGTACGGCTTCTGCGGCTTCGCCGTCTTCTCCGCCGTCTGGACCACGCTGGCCTTCCACCTGCACGACGCGTACGGCCTCGGCACCTCCGCCGTCGCCGCCGTCGCGCTGCTCGGCATCGGCGGGGCGCTCGTGGCCCCTCGCGCCGGTGTCGTCGCCGACCGCGGCCACGTCGTCGCCGTCACCGGCGTCGCGTACGCGGCGCTGCTCGCGAGCACCGGCGCGCTGGCCCTCGGCGCGACGAGCCTGCCGCTGCTGCTGGTCGGCCTGGTCGTCATGGACCTCGCGGTGCAGTCCGGCCACGTCGCCAGCCTGTCGGCGATCTACCGCATCGCCCCGGACGCCCGCAGCCGCGCGACCACCGTCTACATGACCACCGTCTTCCTCGGCGGCGCAGGCGGTTCGGTGCTGGCGGCCGCGGCGTACGGCTCCACCGGCTGGTCCGGTGTCACGGCCGTCTGCGCAGCGTTCTCCGGTGCGGCGCTCGGCCTGTGGCTGGTGCGCCTGCGGGTCCAGGCCCCGTTCGTGCTCGACGAGGCCTGGCCCGAGGCGGTCGGCTAGCTCGTGTACTGCTCGAGCAGCTCGCGCTTGAGCACCTTGCCGGACGGCCCGAGCGGGAACGCGTCGGTGAAGAAGACGCGGCGGGGGTACTTGTAGGCGGCCAGCTTGGTCTTCGCCCAGGCCGACAGCTCCTCCTCGGTCACCTCACCGCCGGCGGGGTCCTTGATGACGACGGCGCAGACCTCCTCGCCGTACTGCGGGTCGGGCAGCCCGATGACCGCGACCTGGCCGACGGCCGGGTGACGGAGCAGCGCCTCCTCGACCTCGCGCGGGTAGATGTTGTAGCCGCCGCGGATGACCATGTCCTTCTTGCGGTCGACGATCGCGACGTAGCCCTCCTCGTCCTTGGTGCCGAGGTCGCCGGTGCGGAACCAGCCGTCGACGATCGCCGCAGCGGTCGCGTCGGGCTTGTTGAGGTAGCCCTTGAAGACGTTGTGTCCGCGGACCACGATCTCGCCGAGCTCCCCGGTCGGGAGGAGCTCGATGGCCTCCTCGACCTCGGCCTTGGCGACCTCGACCTCGACGCCCCAGATCGCCTTGCCCACGGTGCCCGGCCTCGGGGTGAAGCCGACCTGGTTGAACGTCGCCACGGGCGAGGTCTCGGTGAGGCCGTAGCCCTCGAGCACGTCGGTGCCGAACACCTCGGAGAACTTCTCGAGGATCGGTACGGGGAGCGCCGCGCCGCCGGACAGCGCGGACTTCAGGGTCGGGCGGTGCTCGGAGGTCTTCGCCGCCTCGATCAGGCCGACGTACATCGTCGGCACGCCCATGAAGATCGTGCACTTCTCCTTGACCATCAGCTCGAGCGCCTGCGCGCCGTCGAACCGCGGCAGCATGACGACGGTCGCGCCGACGTAGAACGCGGTGTTCATGCAGCAGGTCTGGCCGAACGTGTGGAACAGCGGCAGGCAGCCGAGCACCACGTCGTTCTCGTCGATGTCGAACGAGTGCATCGCGGACGCGACGACGTTCATCGTGACGTTGAGGTGAGTGATCTCGGCGCCCTTGGGCGTTCCGGTGGTGCCGCTCGTGTAGAGGATGACCGCGGTGTCGTCCGGCTCCGACGGGATCATCGCCGGGATCGGCGTCGCCTCCAGCGCCATCGTGTCGATGCGCTCGAGCGTGGCGTCGCCGCCGTCCATGACCGCGAGCACCGGGATGCCGGCCAGCTCGGCGCCCTTGGCACCCTCACCCAGCAGCGGCGCGGCGCAGACGAGCGCCTTGGCGCCGGAGTCCTCGAGGACGTACTGGATCTCCTCGGCCTTGAGCAGCGCGTGCACCGGCACGGCGACCGCGCCGAGCGCCAGCGTGCCGTAGTAGGCCAGCGGGAAGTGCGGGGTGTTCGGCAGCAGCAGCGCGACCTTGTCGCCCGGGCCGACGCCCTTGTCGCGCAGCACCGAGGCGTACTGCAGCGCGTGGCCCCAGAGCTGGGCGTAGGTGAGCTTCAGCTCGCCCAGGACGACCGCGGTGCGGTCGGCGTGGCGTACGGAGGACTCCGCCAGGATGCTGGCGATGGACAGCGACATGCTTCTCCAGGGTTAGAGGGTCGGGCTCAAGCGACGCCGAGGTAGGCCTGCTTGACGTACGGGTCCGCAGCGATCTGCTCGACGGTGCCCTCGCGGGCGACCTGGCCGTGCTCGAGGACGACGACGCGGTCGGCGCAGCGGAACGCGAAGTTGACGTCCTGCTCCACCAGCAGCATGGTCGTGCCGGCGTCCTTGATGGTCTGGATGCTGCCGATGATGGCCTCCTTGACGCCGACCGACAGCCCGAGGGTGGGCTCGTCGAGCATCAGCAGGGTCGGGCGTCCCATGAGCGAGCGGCCGATGGCGCACTGCTGCTGCTCCCCGCCCGACAGCGTGCCCGCCGACTGGGAGGCGCGCTCCTTGAGCTTCGGGAACAGGGTGAAGACGCGCTCGAGGTCCTCGGCCTTGGTGTCCGGCTCCTTGCGCAGCCGGCGCGCACCGAGCTCGAGGTTGTCGCGGATGGACAGCCCTGGGAACAGCCGGCGCCGCTCCGGGCAGTGCACGAGCCCGGCCATCACCACCGCGTAGGACGACGACGCCAGTGGCGCACCGTCGAACTCCGCCTCCTCGAACGTCCCGCCGTTGAGGCGGGACAGCGCACGCAGCAGCGTCGTCTTGCCGGCGCCGTTCGGTCCGACGACGGCGAGGCACTCGCCGCGGTCGACGTGCAGGTCGATGCCGTTGAGCACCTGCGCCTTGCCGAAGGCGACCTTCAGCCCCTTCACCGACAGGATGCGCTCAGTGGTGCTGCTCATGGTCTCCCCCTCCGAGGTAGGCGGTCACGACGGCCGGGTCGCGCAGGACCGCCTGCGGCTCACCGTCGGCGATGACCGCGCCCTGGTCCATGGCGATGACGCGGTCGACCAGCTGCAGCAGCGAGCCGATCTTGTGCTCGACCACGACCAGGGTGGTGCCATCTGCCCGCAGCTGCCGGATGGTGTCGGACAGGACGCCGATCTCCTGCACGGACAGGCCGGCGAACGGCTCGTCCAGCAGGAGCAGCTCGGGCTTGGTGGCCAGGGCCCGGGCCATCTCCAGGCGCTTGAGGTCGCCCTCGGACAGCTGCGAGCTCGGGGAGGCGGCCCGCGAGGCGAGCCCGACCCGGTCCAGCACCGCGAGCGCGGCCGCCCGCAGGTCGCCCTTGGTGCCGCCGACGATCAGCGGCACCATGACGTTGGCCAGCACCGGCAGGTCGGGGAAGGGCTTGACGATCTGGAACGTGCGGGCGACCCCGGCCTTCACGACCTTGTGACGCGGCATCTTCAGCAGGCTCCTGCCCCGCAGCCGCACGTCGCCCGAGGTCGGCTTGTCGAAGCCCGTCAGGCAGTTGAACAGCGTCGTCTTGCCCGCGCCGTTCGCGCCGATGAGCCCGACAGCCGCCCCCTGCTCGACGGAGAACGTCACCTCGTTGACCGCGGTCAGCCCACCGAAGCGCCGCGTGACGCCTTCGGCTTCCAGCAGGGCGCTCACGTCTTGTCCGCGATGGCCGCGCCGGCCGCGACGGCCTGGCCGGGGGGACGGTTGCCGAGCGAGTTCAGGCGTTGGAGCAGTGGCGGCACGATGCCCCTCGGTTGGACGATCAGCACGACGATGAGCAGCAGCGCGAACGAGCCGATCTTCAGCTCCGGGTGCGTCCGGTAGACGCTCAGCGTCCGCTCGAGGTAGTAGTTCTGGAGCAGGATCACGAAGTAGGCCCCGATGGCGGGGCCGATGATGGAGCCGGCGCCGCCGAAGGCCGCGATGATGATGACGAGCAGGCTCAGGTCGACGACCAGGAGGTCGAGGGCCACCGTCCCGCGCACCTGCGCGTAGAGACCGCCGGCCAGCCCGGCGCAGGCCGCCGAGAGCACGAAGGCACCCAGCTTGTAGCGGACGATCGGCACGCCGGCCGCCTCCGCAGCTTCCTCGTCCTGCTGGATCGAGCGCAGGACCAGGCCGCGCTTGCCGTAGCCGAGCTTCATCAGACCGGCGACCATCAGCACCATCACGACCAGCGTCACGAAGTAGCTGATGTAGATGTACTGCACGAACCCGTTCAAGCCGTCGAAGGTGAGCGGCCCGAGCACGAACCGGCCCAGGCTGCGGCCCAGCGGGCCGGTGACCGCGCCGTCGGCGACGCTCTTGACGCCGGGGATCCCGTCCTCGCCGCCGGTCTGGCTCTTGAAGATGAAGGTCAGCTGCACCAGCGCACCGGCGACCGACAGCGTCGCCAGCGCCAGGTAGGGGCCCTTCAGCCGGAGGCAGGGGATGCCGATCGCCAGGCCGAGCAGCGCCGCGACGGAGGTCGCCGTGAGCAGCGCGACCAGGTTGCCGACGTCGGGCTGGTACTTGCTCAGCAGAGCGACGGTGTAGGCGCCGGTGCCGATGAAGGCGGCGTGGCCGAAGTTCACCTGGCCCGTGTAGCCGGACAGGATGTCCCAGGACGCGGCGAACATGACGAACACGTTCGCGGTGGCGACGGCCTGCAGCAGCGTCGTGTTGTCGACGAAGCGGGGGAAGAAGAGCAGCGCGATCGGCAGCAGGAGCAGCAGGATCACGTTGACCTTGAGCAGCCGGGAGCCCAGCTGCCTCACGGCGGACGGCTTGGCGTGCGCCGAGCGGTCGTGGTCCTGGCTCGACGCCGTCGAGCTGTCGGTGGGGGGCTGCGGCGGCGTCATCGCGTGACCGCCTTTCCGAGCAGGCCCTGAGGTCGCAGTACGAGGGTGGCAAGGATGACGGCGACGGTGACCAGACCGACCTTGATGTCGCCGTCCTTGACGTTGAAGGCCACGAAGCGGTCCAGGAAGCCGACGATGACGGCGGCCAGCACGGTGCCCTGGATGCTGCCGAGCCCGCCGAGGATGACGATCGCGAAGGCCTGTGTGAGCGGCAGCAGCCACATCGTCGGCGTCAGCACGCCGTAGGGAGCGGTCAGCACGCCCGCCAGGCCCGCGAGGCCGGCGCCGATGGCCAGCACGTAGAGGGTGACGCGCTCCGGGCGCACGCCGATCAGCCTGGACGCCTCCTCGTCCTGCGCCACCGCGCGCACCATCCGGCCGGCAGGCGACCGCGTGAGGACGACCAGCACGATCACGATCGTGACGAGGGCGACGAGGCCGGCCAGCAGCCGGGTCTGCTGCAGGTTGACGCCGAAGACCCGGACGGCGCCGCCGACGAAGCCGTCGAGCTGGCGCTCCAGACCGCCGTAGAAGTAGCGGACGCACGACTCCACCAGGATCGCGACGGCCAGGGTCGCGATGAGGACGGCGACCTCCTGATGCCGGATCGGGGCGATGACCAGTCGTTCCAGCAGCACGCCGGCGAGCATCGCCGCGAGCACACCGACGACGGCGGCCGGGAACAGCGGGAGGCCCGCCTCTCCGGCGGCGTAGGCCGAGTAGGCACCGATCATGAAGAACGAGCCGTGGGCGAGGTTGACGATGCCGCCCACGCCGTAGACGAGCGAGAAGCCGAGAGCCACGAGGGCGATCGTCGCGCTGGTGAGCGCGCCCTGGACGAGAACGTCCACGGGCCTCCTTCCGGAAGGGACGGATCCGGGGCATGAGCCCGGAGGGGAGAAAAGCGCCGGGCCCGGCGGCGGGATGCCACCGGGCCCGGCAGGTGGTGCAGGTCCTACTTGAGCGTCACGCCCGGCGGCACCTGGTAGGTGTTGCCTTCGGCCAGCGAGGCCGGGTAGACGATCTTCTTGCTGCCGTCGGTCTGGTACTGGAAGTACAGCAGCGACAGTCCGGCCTTGGGGTCGGTCGGGCTGTAGATGACGTCGTGCATCTCGTTGAACTTCTCGACACCCTGGGCACCGACACGGTCGGTCTTCTCCAGCTCGGTCACCAGGTCATCGGCCTTCAGCGAACCCGCGCGGGTCGCCGCCTCGTGCAGGGCGTAGATGCCGTCGTACGTCGAGGCTCCGTTGTACAGCGGGTCCCGGCTGTAGGCCGCCATGAAGGCGTCGAAGAACGGGATCGTCTTCTCCGACACCGCGGCGCGGACGATGCCGGCGGGGCCGTTGAGCTCGCCGACGGCCTTGGTGACGTCGAAGTAGCTCGAGGACTGACCCGAGACGTTGATGCCGCCCAGCGCGAAGCCAGGCTTGAGGCTCGCCCACTGCTTGCCGAGCTGGATGCCGACCTGGGTGGAGTTGACCTCGATGACGAAGTTCGCGCCCTTGTCCTTCAGGCTCTTGAACTGCGCCGAGAAGTCCGTCGCCGACGGGGTGTGCTTCTCGGTGCCGACCACGGTGACGCCCTTGACGGCGGCCGGGATCTTGCCCTTGGTCGCGCCGCTCGGGTCGACGAGGCACTTGTTCAGGAAGGCGACCAGCGGCAGGGCGAAGGCGGCGTCCTCGTGCAGGATGCCGAACTTCGTGAAGCCCTCCTTGGTCAGCTTGGTGGTGACCGTGACGCACATGTCGGCGGCCAGGCTCAGCGAGTTGACCGGGCCGATCCGGAAGATGTACTTGCCGGGACCCGTCGAGTCGACGTCCTTGGTGACGTCCGGCGAGGCCGCGCCGGCCGAGACGTACGGCAGCTTGGCGCGCTTGATGGTGTCGAGGGCCGCGAGGGTCTCGGCCGAGGAGAAGCCGCCCGAGATGGCCTGCACCATGTCCTGCTGGGCGAAGCGCGTGATGCACGCGATCGCCTTCTCCGGCTTGGCCTCGGAGTCGCAGAAGACGACCTCGACCTTCGGGCCCTCGCCCTTGGCGTTGAGCTCCTTGGCCGCGAGCAGGGCGCCGTCACGGACGTCCTCACCCTGCGGGATCTGCTCCGGGCCGAAGACGCCGATCTTGAAGGTCTCGCCGGAGGCCGCCGCCGACGCGCCGGCACCGCCGGTGCTGGGGTCGCCGGTGGCCGTGGTGCCGCTCTCGCCGCACGCGGCCAGCGCGCTCATCGCCAGGACGGTGCAGGCGACTGCCCACCGCTTGTTCTGCATGTGCACTCCTCTTCCGCCACCCCGAAGTGGGTGGTGATCTGGTTCACAGAGCCAACCCCACGACCGCGCTCAGGCATAGGGGGCGCGTGCAGCGTGTCCGAACCGTGTCCTAGGGCGCCTGCACAACGACCCAGCGCCGGCCATAGGCGCGCACGCATGCGGTGCGCCCTTCCTCCCGATCTGCCGTTGTGCCACCGCCCCGGGCCAGCACCACCTCCAGGCGGGCCTCGCTGAGCTCCTCCACCAGCCCCGCGCCCCACTCCACGACGACGACCCCGTCCTCCAGGGCCTGCTCGAGGTCGAGGTCCGCGAGATGGCCGCCGCCGCCGTCGAGGAAGCGGTAGGCGTCCACGTGGGTGAGCGGCAGCGGACCGCGGTGGGTGCGCGCGAGCACGAAGGTCGGGCTGGTGACCGAGCCGCGCACGCCGAGCGCGGCGCCGATGCCCTGCGTCAGCGACGTCTTGCCGGCGCCGAGCGGGCCGGACAGCACCACCAGGTCACCGGGCCGCAGCGAGGCGGCCAGCCGCGCACCGAGCGCACGGGTCGCGTCGAGGTCGGCCAGCGCCACCTCGAGCGGCCGCACGAGCTCGCCGGGCACCAGCTCCTCGAAGCCGAGCGCGGACCAGCCGTCGTCCAGGTCGGCCGCGACGCGCAGGTCCAGCGCGTCCCCCGGGTCGGCGAGGGCCGCCCGGGCCTCGTCGAGGTCGCGGACCCGCCGGGACCAGCTCATCGCGCCATCCGTCATCGGCACAGCTCCGCAGCCAGCGCGAGGTCTTCGCGCAGCAGCCGGCGCGGCTCTCCCTGCGGTCCGGAGCGCAGCGCGGCGCTCGGGTGGTAGGTCGGCAGCACGCGTACGCCCGCCGCGTCGTGCACGCGCCCGCGCACGGCCGACAGCGTCACCGGACCGAGGAACCACCGGGCCGCCGACAGCCCGAGGGCCACGACGACCGCCGGCGCGGCCAGCTCGAGCTGCCGGGCCGTCCACCCGCGGCAGGTCGCGCTCTCGGCGCGGGTCGGCGGGCGGTTGCCCGGCGGGCGGCACTTCGCCGTGTTGAGCACGCCGACGTCCGCCCGGTCCAGGCCGACCTCGGCCAGCAGCAGGTCCAGCAGCTGACCGCTGCGGCCGACGAACGGCAGGCCGCTCTCGTCCTCCAGCGCGCCCGGCGCCTCACCGAGCACGAGCAGCCGGGCGCCCGGCGGGACGACACCGGGGACCACCCGCGTACGCGTCGCGGCCAGCTCCGGGCACGCCGTGCAGCCCCGGGCGCGCGCGGCCAGCACCTCCAGGTCCGGGCTCGTCAGCGCGGCCTCGCGCACGAGGTCGCGCGCCTCGGGCGCCGGGGTCAGGCCGTTCACGCCGAACGCGCGACGCCCCGGGCCGCCCGGCGCAGGAGCGCGCGCAGCTGCAGGGTGACGAGCTCGGGCCGTTCGAGGACGACCATGTGGCCGGCGCCCTCGACGACGACGAGGTGGGCGTCCGGGAGCGCGGCGGCGATCTCGCGGCTGTGGTCGACCGGGGTGAGCCGGTCCTGCGCGCCGACGAGCACCAGCACCGGCAGACCGCGCAGGACGTCCAGGGCCCTGAGCTTGTCGTGCGACATGAACGTCGCGTAGAACTCCGCGATCACGTCGACGGGCGTCTGCGCGCCCATGCGCTCGACGAGCTCGACGACAGACGGGGAGACCTCGCCCGACCCGAAGCCGCCGAGCCGGGTGAGCAGGAACGCGAGGTCGCCACCCGCGCGACGGGTGTGCTCGAAGGGTCTCGGGCGTCTGCGCATCCCGCGGGTCAGCAGCGGCAGCACCCGCTTGGTCACCGGCAGCACCACCTTGGGCAGGCCGAAGGTGACCGAGGCGAGCTTGCCCGCGCTGGTGCCGATCAGGGCGACCGCGGCGACCCGGTCGCCGAACAGCTCGGGCCGCGAGTCGGCCAGCGCCATGATCGTCATGCCGCCCATCGAGTGGCCGACCAGGACGACGGGCCGCTCCGGCGACACCTCGTCGACCACCCGGCCCAGGTCCCGGCCGAGCTGGTCGATGGTGGAGCGCTCGGAGAAGCCGCGAGCGCTCCGGCCGTGCGAGCGCTGGTCGTAGAAGACCAGCCGGGCGTCGTCCTGATCGGCCAGGGCCTTGCGCTGGAAGTGCCAGACGGCCATCTGCTGCACGTAGCCGTGCACGAACACCACCGTCAGCGGGGCGTCCGCGTCGCCGACCTCCTCGACGTGCAGCGCGACGCCGTCCTCGGTCTGCACCGTGCGGGTGCGGTCCGCGGGCAGCCGGAAGAACGGCTCGTCCGCATCGGGGTCCGGCGCCAGGCGGGCGCGGCCGACGGCGTACCGCTCGGCCGCGACGCCGAGGGCCGCTCCGGTCGCCACCACGCCGAGCACGGCACCGAGAACGCCCTTCCTCACGCGTAAGTCCTCGGCACGCGGGCGCCGATGCGGGTGACGATCTCGTAGTTGATGGTGCCGAGCAGGTCGGCCCAGTCCTGAGCGGTCGGCTCCCCGGAGTCGCCGGGACCGAACAGCAGCACCTCGTCCCCGGCGGCCACCTCGTCGTCGCCGACGTCGAGCACGAACTGGTCCATGCAGACCGTCCCCGCGATCGTCCGGCGGGCACCCCCGAGCTGGACCTGGCCGGTGCTGGTGGCGCTGCGCGGGACGCCGTCGGCGTAGCCCAGCGGCACCAGCGCCAGCGTCGTCTCCCGCTCGGTGACGTAGCGGTGCAGGTAGCTCACGCCGCTGCCGGCCGGGACCCGCTTCGCCAGCGCCACCGTGCTGGCGAGCGTCATCGCCGGCCGCAGCCCGAAGTCCGCCGGGGCGCCGAGGTCCGGCACGGGCGACAGGCCGTAGACCGCGAGCCCCGGGCGTACGAGGTCGTAGTGGGTGGCGGGCGCGGTCAGCGTCGCGGCCGAGTTGGCGAGGTGGCGCACCTCCGGCCGCAGGCCGGCACGGTCGCCGACCTCGAGCGCCTCGGCGAAGACGGTCGCCTGGCGGCCGTTGACCGGGTGGTCGGCGCCCCCGTCGGCGAACGCGAAGTGGCTCCACAGGCCGGTGATCCGGACCTCGCCGCCCGCTTCGGCCTTCGCCGCGGCGGTGCACAGGTCGGGCCAGTCGTCGGGGGTCGCGCCGCCGCGGGACAGCCCCGTGTCCACCTTGAGCTGCACCCGGGCCGTCGTCCCCGTGGCGCGGGCCGCGGCGACGAGCGCCTCGAGCTCGGCGACGGAGTACGCGGTGACGTCGACGCGCTGCCGCACCGCCTCGGTCAGGTCCTCGCCGGGAGTGGTCAGCCAGGCGAGCATCGGCACGTCGAGCCCGGCGGCCCGCACGGCCAGCGCCTCCTCGAGGAACGCGCACCCCAGCCACGCGGCGCCGCCCTCGACGGCGGCGCGGGCGCTCGGCAGCAGGCCGTGCCCGTAGCCGTCGGCCTTGACGACCGCCATCACCTGGGCGCCGCCGGCCGCGCGCTCGGCAAGGGCGGCGACGTTGTCGCGGATGGCGCCGAGGTCGATCCGGGCTTCGCTCCTCACGGCTCCAGTCTTCCAGCCTCGCGGACGGCGTCGGGCCACGACACCAGCACCTCGTACGCCGACGTCGCTGCGCCGTCCGCCGCGAGCGCCCCGGCACGTCCGTGCAGGTGGGCCCCGACGGACCCGGCGTCCAGCGCCGACAGCCCCTGCGCGAGCAGCGCCCCGGTGCCGCCGGCCAGCACGTCGCCGGTCCCCGCGGTCGCGAGCGCCGGGGAGCCGGTCCCGTTGACGCGCGCCGGGCCGTCAGGACCGACGACCACCGTGGCGTCGCCCTTCAGCAGGACGGTCACGCCGAGGTCCTGCGCGAGCCGACGCGCGGAGCCGATGCGGTCGGCGGTCACCTCCGTCCCGAAGCGCGCGAACTCCCGGTCGTGCGGGGTGAGCAGGGTCGGGGCGGTACGGCCACGCAGCCACTCCGGGTGCCGGGCGCAGAGGGTCAGCGCGTCCGCGTCGACCAGCACCGGGACGTCCTGCGACAGCACCGCCTCCACGGTCGCCGCGGCCCGCCCGTCGATGCCGAGGCCAGGTCCGACGACCCAGGCCTGCACGCGCCCGGCGTTCAGGACCTCGGCTCCGACGTGGCCGCTGACCACCACCTCGGGCCACCGGGAGCGCACCTGCTCGGCGGGGTGGCTCGCGCCCGCGAAGCGCACCATGCCCGCCCCCGCACGGACCGCTGCGCCGACGGCCAGCACGGCCGCCCCGGTGTACTGCTGCGAGCCGGCCGCGATGCCGACGACGCCGCGCGTGTACTTGTCGCTGACCGCCTCTCCACGCGGCAGGAGCGCCGTCACGTCGGCCGCCTCCAGCTGCTCGACCGGGGCGGGCGGCAGGTCCAGGCCGATCTCGACCAGCACCACCTGCCCGGCGTGCGCGCGCCCGTCTCCCACCAGCAGCCCGGGCTTGACCGTCCCGAAGGCGACGGTGAGGTCGGCGCGCACCGCGGCCCCGGCGACCTCGCCCGTGTCGGCGTCGACCCCGCTCGGCAGGTCGACCGCGACGACGGGGCCACCGGCTCGCGCGACCAGCGCCGCCGCCTGCTCGCGCAGCGCCCCCCGCCCGCCGATTCCGACGAGCCCGTCCACCACCAGGTCGGCACGGCCGGCCTCCCCTACCCGGCCCCCTGCAGCCAGGAAGGCGGCCAGGGCGTCGGCCACCGGTGTGCCGGCCAGGGCGGCGGTGACCGCTGCACCGCGCCGGGCCAGCTGTGCACCCGCCCAGAGGGCGTCCGCGCCGTTGTCGCCGCCGCCCACGAGCAGCAGGATCCGTGACCCGTAGACCCGGCCGAGCCGGCCTGCGCACGCGACGGCCAGGCCGGTGGAGGCGCGAGCCATCAGCGTCCCGGGCGGCAGCGTCGCCATCAGGTCGGCTTCGGCAGCGCGGACCTGCGCGACGGTGTGCGCCCGCCTCACACCCCGCCCCCCTGCGATGATCTTCCGCATCTGGTCAGCGACGCGCCGTAGCCGGCGGCCATCCCGTGACGCTCGGCGGTCCAGCGGGTGTGCGCGCGCCTCACGACTCGGCCACCACGACGGCCGTCGCCACGCCGCCGTCGTGCGACATCGACAGGTGCCACGTGGTGATGCCCTGGGACGCCGCCTCGTCGGCCACCCCGCCGTGCAGGACGAGCCGCGGCCGGCCGCTGGGGTCGCTGACCACCTCGGCGTCGGTCCAGCGCAGCCCGCCCGGCGCGCCGAGGGCCTTGGCGACGGCCTCCTTGGCGGCGAACCGCGCGGCCAGCGACTCGCTGCGGACCGAGGCCCGCTCCCCCTCGGTGAACAGCCGGGCGGCGAGCCGAGGCGTCCGGGCGAGCGCCTTCTCCAGCCGCTCGACCTGCACCACGTCGATGCCCACACCCACGATCACCCGGTCAGTCTGCCCGCCGGGTGACCGACGTCCTCCGGGGCAGTGCCCCCTACTCGACCGTCACGCTCTTGGCGAGGTTGCGCGGCTGGTCCACGTCGAGCCCGCGGGCGCGCGCGATCTCGGCGGACAGCACCTGCATCGGCACCAGCGTCAGCAGCGGCGTGAGCAGCGACTTGGTGTCCGGGACGCGGATGACGTGGTCGGCGTACGGGGTCACGCTCTCGTCGCCGTCGGTCGCGATGACGATGGTGCGCGCGCCGCGGGCCCGCACCTCCTGCACGTTGTTGATGAGCTTGGCCTGCAGGGCATGCCGAGGTGCGATCACGACGACGGGCGTGCCGTCCTCGATGAGGGCGATCGGGCCGTGCTTGATCTCGCCGGCCGGGAAGCCCTCGGCGGAGACGTAGGCCAGCTCCTTGAGCTTCAGCGCGCCTTCGAGAGCCATCGGGTAGCCGACGTGGCGGCCGAGGAACAGCACCCGCTCCTCGTCCTTCAGCTCCAGCGCGAGCTCGCGCACGCCGTCCATCCGGCGCAGCACCTCGGAGATGAGGTCCGGCATCTCGCGCAGGTCGCCCAGGTGGGCGCGCACCTCGTCGGCGTCGCGGGTGCCGCGGACCTGGGCCAGGTAGAGCCCGACGACGTACATCGCGGTGATCTGCGTCATCACCGCTTTGGTCGACGCGACAGCGACCTCCGGGCCGCCACGCGTGTAGAACGCGGCGTCGGACTCGCGGCTGATGGTCGAGCCGACGGTGTTGGTGACGGCCAGGACCCACGCCTTCTGCGACCGCGCATGGCGTACGGCCTCGAGGGTGTCGGCGGTCTCGCCGGACTGGCTGACGGCGATGACGAGGGTGTTGCGGCCGATGACCGGGTCGCGGTAGCGGAACTCGCTGGCCATCTCGACCTGCACGGGCAGCCGGCACCAGCGCTCGATCGCGTACTTGCCGATCAGGCCGGAGTGGTAGGCCGATCCGCACGCGACGATGAACACCTGCTCGATGCCGCGGACGTCCTCGTCGCTCATCGACAGCTCGTCGAGGTGCAGCAGGCCGTCCTCCTGCATGCGGCCGCCGAGGGTGTCGCGCACCGCGCCCGGCTGCTCCTCGATCTCCTTCTGCATGAAGAACTCGTAGCCGCCCTTCTCGGCGGCGTCGGTGTCCCAGTCGACGTGGTAGCGCTCGCCGTCGACGACGGTGCCCTCGAGGTCGGTCACCACGACGCCGTCGCGGCGCAGCTCGACGACCTGGTCCTGCTCGACAGCACGCGCCTCGCGGGTGTGCGCGATGAAGGCCGTCACGTCGGACCCGACGAAGTTCTCGCCGTCGCCGAGGCCGATGACGAGCGGCAGGTTGCGGCGCGCCGCGACGACGAGGTCGGGCTCGTCGCGGTGAGAGACGACGAGGACGAACGAGCCCTCGAGGTCCTTGCAGATGGAGCGGACGGTCGCGGGCAGGTCGCCGTCGTAGCGCTCCTCGACCAGGTGGGCGACGACCTCTGTGTCGGTGTCGGAGCGCCGCTCGTGGCCGCGCTGCTCGAGCCCGAGCACCAGCTCCTCGAAGTTCTCGATGGTGCCGTTGTGCACGACCGCGACGGCCCCGGCGCAGTCCACGTGGGGGTGGGCGTTGGCGTCCGTGGGCGGGCCGTGCGTCGCCCAGCGGGTGTGGCCGATGCCGAGGGTGCCGGGCATCGACCGCTGCGACACCAGCTTCTCGAGATTGGCGAGCTTGCCGGCCTTGCGCTCCACCTGGAGCGCGCCCCCGTGCAGGATCGACACCCCGGCGCTGTCGTAGCCGCGGTACTCCAGGCGCCGCAGGCCGTCGATCACGACCTCCAGCGCCTGCTGGTGACCGACGTAGCCCACGATGCCGCACATGGCTCAGAGCCTACGGTGGCGCATGGGCCTGGTCCGGATGGTCTTCCGCCGGTCGTTCCGGCACGTCGACGCGTACGCCGCGGCCTGGGACGCGGCCAACGAGCAGGCCCGCGCGGCCGACGGGCCGCTCTGGCTGGTGCTCGGCGACAGCGCTGCCCAAGGCGTCGGCGCGTCCGACCACCTGCACGGCTGGGTCGGCCTGGTGCTCGAGCGCCTGCGCGAGGACGGCCGCCCGTGGCGCGTGGTCAACCTGTCCCGCTCCGGTGCCCGAACGCGCGAGGTCGTCGACGTCCAGTGGCCCGCCGGCGCGGACCTCGGCGCCGAGCTGGTCACGGCCGTCGTCGGCGGCAACGACGCCCTGCGCAGCCGGGAGCAGCAGTGGCGCCGCGCCGCCCTCGACCTGTGCGCAGCCCTCCCGGCCGGGTCGGTCGTGTCGACCGTCGCGCGAGGCGTGTTCGAGCGGAAGACGGCGCGCGTCAACGCCGCGATCCGGGTCGCGGCCGCCGAGCACGGGCTGCGCGTCGCCGACCTGTGGACGCACACGGGCCCGCCGTACCGCGGTCTGTACTTCGACGGCTTCCACCCGAACGACAAGGGCTACCGGCAGTGGGCGGACGCCGTGTCAGAGGCGCTCGGCCTGCCCCCCAGGTGATCCACGTGGAGGACCAGGCGGATCTGCGGCGTCCCGACGCCTCGGGCTCCGCGTGGATCACCGGAGAATCGGGCGTCCACAGCCGCTGCCGACTTCCTGACTACCGGTTCCCGGGACGCTGCACTCCTCACGTGCGGATGTCAGAGGTCGTCGACGCGGCGGTGGCGCTCGGTGCGGACTCGTACGGCGTCGTCACGGCGGACGAGCTCCAGCGGGCAGGCGTGGACCTGAGCGTCGTGGCCCGCCTGGTTCGCCGCGGGGACTGGACCCGGCTGTCCCGCGGGACGTACCTGTGCGCGTCGCACCCGCCCGGCCCGATGGTGCGGGCACATGCCGCGCTCAAGCACGTCGAAGCCCGGCCCGGCCGCGCGCGCCCCGCGCCGGGCGCCGTGGTGAGCGGGCTGGCCGGCGCACAGGCGCTCGGCCTGCGCTGGGTGCCGGCGCACGAGCGCGTGCAGGTCCTGGTCGGGCCGCACGTCCAGCGCCGGTCGGACGAGCGGGTCCTCGTACGCCGGACGGCGGACCTGGCGGACGTCGTGACCTGGAGCTGGGGCGGAGTCCCGGTCGCCGCTGCGTCTCGGCTGGTCGTCGACGGTGCCCGCGAGTGCCAGTCGCTCAGAGACGTGCGCGGACTCGTGCTGGCAGCCGTGTCCGACGGCCACGCAGCGCCGGACGACCTGCTGATCCTGCTCGACGCGGGCGCGGTAGGTGGGACCGCGATGGCCCGGCGGGCCGTACGTGACGCGCAGCGCGGTGCCGCCTCACCGCCCGAGGCCGAGCTGGTCGACCACCTCCTCGGGTGGGGCCGCCCCTTCTACGTGAACCCCGACCTGCGCCTCGCCGGGCGGTTCGTGTGCCGGCCGGACGTCTACCTGGTCGGGACGGGGGTCGGCGGCGAGATGGACAGCCAGGAGCGGCACGGCGGAAGCGAGCAGCTGAACGACACCCTCGACCGGCACGAGCGGGCCTCCGCGGCCGGGCTGACGCTGGTGCACGTCACGCCGACCCGCTACCGGGCTGCTCCCGGAGCGTTCTCCGCTCGGCTGCTGGCCGCGGTCGAGGACCGGCGGCGCCGCGGTCTCGGAGAACCGGCCGGCCTCCAGGTCGTCCCCCGCGGCCCCCTGCTGCGCTGAGAACCCTGATGATCCACGTGGAGTTGCGGGCGATCCGGGGCCGGGCTTCCACCTCGAAGGTCGCGTGGATCACGCCAGCAGCGCCGGGACGTCTGACAGCGAGGCGACCGTGAGCCGCCGGTCGTGCACGACCGGCTCCGCGCGCTCCAGCACCCAGGTGGTGCGGTAGGGCACGTGCACCGCCCACCCACCGAGCTCGAGGACCGGTGCGACGTCGGACACCTCGCTGTTGCCGACCATGAGGAAGCGCCCCGCCGGCACCTGGAGGAAGCGCAGCAGCTCGTCGTAGGTCGCCGGCGTCTTGTCCGGGACGATCTCGACGTGGCTGAACAGCCCGGCCAAGCCGGACGCGGCCAGCTTGCGGCGCTGGTCGACGAGGTCCCCCTTGGTCACGAGCACGACGCGGTGCGTACGACCGAGCGCCGCCACCGCGTCGCGAGCTCCGGGCAGCAGCTCCACGGGACCGCTCAGCAGCGAGCGGCCGAGGGCCAGCACCTCCGGCACGAGCTGCGCGCCGAGCTCCTGCACCGACTGCAGGACGTTGAGCGTCCACGCCTTCACGCCGAAGCCGTAGACCGGCAG
Organism: Mycobacteriales bacterium; assembly: GCA_046594005.1. Classification (GTDB taxonomy): domain Bacteria; phylum Actinomycetota; class Actinomycetes; order Mycobacteriales; family SCTD01; genus SCTD01. The sequence goes on along the minus strand of JBKJQM010000221.1, from coordinate 491 downwards.
GTTCGCGCGCTCGGTGCGCGCGAGCAGCACCTCCACCTCGGCGGCGCTCGCGTACGGCGCGAGCAGCCGCGCGACCTCGGCCTCCGCCTCGTCGAACGCGTCCTGGCAGCGCCAGAGGGTGTCGTCCCCGTCGACGCCGACCACGTCGACCTGGTGCCCGAGGCTCACGCCCGGCGCGCCCGCAGGGCGCGTGCGAGGTCGTCGCGCGCCTCCCCGGCGTAGCGGCGCAGACCGGCCGCGGAGCGCGGGTCCTCCAGCACCGCCGTCCGGTCCAGGACGTCCTGCTCGACCAGCGTCGACGGGAACAGGCGCTGGGCCAGGGTTCCCGCGACCTGCGGCGTACGCGCCTCCCACAGGGCCGGCAGCTCGGCGACGTAGCGGTCGACGTACGGCCGCAGGAGCTCGTCCTGGCCGAAGCGCCAGAAGCCACCGGCGATCGCGCCCGACTCGTGGTTGGACAGGGCGGCGTCGCCGGTGACGGTCGTCCACGC
>JBKJQM010000339.1:0-7451 GCA_046594005.1 Mycobacteriales bacterium | reverse complement strand
GTTCGCGGCGATCTGCGGCTTGGTGGTCGGGTCGTCGTTGAGGCCGTGCTCCGGGGCGCCGATGAAGACGTCGGCCACGCCGAGGCTCAGCTGGACGCCGTCGCCGCCGAGCACCTGCTCGCTGGTCAGGCCCTGGCCGTTGATGAGGACGACCGGCTCGGAAGCAGGCACCGGAGTGCCGTCCTCCTGGACGAAGCCGTAGAAGACCTTGCCCGAGCCGGCGGTGCCGCCGGTCGTCGAGCTGAGCTGCAGCTGGTGCAGCACGCGGATCGTGGTCTCGGCGCCCGGGATGCCCTTGAACAGGGTCAGCGGTGCGAGCGTCTGGGTCGTGACGGCGGTGAGGCCGTTGCCGGTGGCACCCGAGACCGGGTTGCGCAGCAGCATGCCGGACAGCGACTTCACGGCGCCGTCGACGGTCGCGACGAACTGGCCGGCGCCCGGGCTCAGCAGCTGGGCGTTGGCCGCCTGGCCGGTGCCGGCGCTGATCAGGCCTTCCTTGTTGGTGACGCAGATGCTGCCGACGGACGTCGTCTGCGCCTGCGCGAGGCTGGGCAGCACCTGCGCGGTGGCCAGCGGGTCCGCGGGGACCGTCACGAGCTCGTTGGTGGTGGCCTCGGTCGAGGGCGGCGGCGACAGCGCCTCGGCCGTCGTCAGCTCCACCTGCGGAGGAGCGGTCTGCCCCTGGAGGAGGCCGACGTTCACGCCCGAGCCGTGCCCGTAGGCGTTCTTGCCGGTGGCGCTCTCGGTGAGGATCGAGGAGTCGAGCAGGTCCTGGGTGACCAGGGGCTCGCCGATCGAGGCACCGGCGGCGCTCTGCGCGATCGAGATCTTGGCGACGTCGGGGTCGGTCACGTTGACGGCGTTGGCGTAGACCACCGTGCCGGTGCTGTAGCCGCCGTAGCCGGACGTGGTGGCGAGGGACTCAGCGGGGGTGGCGGCGACGGCCGTGCCGGCGGCAGCCAGTGGGGCGCCGAGGGCGAGCAGCAGTGCTGCACCACCTGACAGAAGACGTGAGTGCATGCGTGGACTCCCAGGAATGGGGGCGGGAGGTGTGGCCCCGCGTTGATGGGTGTTTTTCGCCGGCATAGGGGGTGCGGCACGGCACGGGTCAGGGCGTCGCGAAGGGAACGTACCCGTTACTCAGGGTAATAACCAGGGGTGGGGCATACCGGACTCCACTGCTGTGCAGCCCCGTCCGTCAGCGGGATGGTCCTGTTCTGTCCCGGCGCGCTGGGCCCCGCCACACCCCGCAGATGCCGGTCCGGCCTGCAGACGTCCGGAGACCGGCCACGGACGAACGAGAGGGGTGGAGCGAGCGCAGGCACGTGGACAGGGTGCGGGCAGCGGGCCGGGCGGGGCGTCCGCACCTCCGACAGGGCGCCGCAGCGCGCTGTCCGGGGTGCTGGCGGGCGCCGCCGCCCTCGTGGCCGGCGAGCTCGCCGGCCGGCTGGTCGACGGGGCGGCGGGTCCTGTCGTCGCCGTCGGGAACCGCGTCGTCGACCTGGCCCCGCCGGCCCTCCGCGACGCCGGCATCGGGCTGCTCGGCACGCTGGACAAGCCGGTGCTCCTGGTCGGCGTCCTCGTCGTCTGCGCCGCGCTCGCCGCGAGCGCCGGCCGGCTGTTCGTCCGCCACCCCGTCCCTGCCCTGCTGCTCGTCGACGCCCTCGCTCTGGTCGCGGCCCTCGCGGTGCGGGCGGAGCCCGGCGCGACCACGCTCGGAGCGGTCGCCGTGGCCCTGGCGATCGCGGGAGCCGGCGCAGGCTGCCTGGCCCTGCTGCTCGCCCGCCGCCGGGTGCGCCGGCCGGTCCCGGGGCAGACCCGCCCGGCCGCCGTGCTGGACCGCCGGCACTTCCTGCGCCGGACAGCGGTGGTGGTCGTCGCGACGGCGGCCGGGGGAGGGCTGCTGCAGCTCTTGGACGTCCGCGGTCGGGTGGCCGTGGCCCGGGCGGCACTGCGACTGCGACCGCCGGTGCGGACCGCTCCCGGTGACCTCGCCGCCGCGGAGCTCGGCCTGCCGGGCCTGACGCCGCTGCACACGCCCACCCGGTCCTTCTACCGGATCGACACCGCCCTGGTCGTCCCGCAGGTCGACCCGGACGACTGGACGCTGACCGTCGGCGGCATGGTCGACCGGCCGCTGGTCTTCACCCTGGACCAGCTGCTCGAGCTGCCCCAGGTCGAGGCCGACATCACCATCTCGTGCGTCAGCAACGAGGTCGGCGGCGACCTCGTGGGCCTGGCGCGCTGGCAGGGCGTACGGCTGCGCGACGTCCTCGCGATGGCGGGCGTGCAGCCCGGCGCGGAGCAGGTGGTGGGGGTGTCGGTCGACGACTTCACCGCGGGCTTCCCGCTCCGCTACGCCACCGACGACCGCTTCGCGCTGATCGCGCTCGGGATGAACGGTGAGCTGCTCCCGGTCGAGCACGGCTTCCCTGCCCGGTTGATCGTGCCGGGGCTGTACGGCTACGTGTCCGCCACGAAGTGGCTGCGCAGCATCGAGCTGACCACCTGGCGGGGCTTCGACGGCTACTGGATCCCGCGCGGCTGGTCGAAGGAGGGGCCGATCAAGACGTCCTCGCGCATCGACGTGCCGGCAGACACCAGCAGCGTGCCGGCCGGACCGGTGACGGTGGCCGGCATGGCCTGGGCGCCCGGCCGCCGGCGGGGGATCACCGCGGTCGAGGTGCGGGTCGACCGCGCCGGGCCGTGGCTGCCGGCCGAGCTCGGGCCGGCGGTCAGCGAGGACGCCTGGCGCCAGTGGCACCTGAGCTGGCAGGCCACCCCCGGCGAGCACCTGCTCGAGGTGCGCGCCACCGACCGGACCGGGGACGTCCAGACCGAGCGCCGCGCCGACCCGCGGCCCAACGGCGCCTCGGGCCTGCACGCGGTCCGGGTGCTGGTCACCTAGGACGACCGCGCGGCCGCGGTTCAGAGGTGGAAGGCGCTGCGCAGCGACGGCGCGGTGGCTGCCGAGCGCAGCGGGGCGGTCCCGGTGATCTCGGCCAGGTACCGCGTGAGCGAGTAGTGGGTGTAGGCGGTGCCGCTGACCACGTGCGACGTGCCGGGCGAGACGACGACCGTCAGGACCGTGTTGTTGCCGCTGTGGTCGTCCTCGTCGAAGGTCACGACGACCGCCAGCCGCCCGGCGCGGTAGTCCGGGCCCTGCAGCACCACGCTGAGCCAGCGCTTCAGCCAGGCGTCGGCCGTGGCCAGCGAGCAGTCGTGGCCGTCGTGGCAGATGTCCGGGATCAGCAACCCCACGTTCGGGAGCCGACCCGCGACGACGTCGTTGCGCAGCGCACCGGACGACGTGGTCCCGGCGGGGACGTCGTTGCGCCGGCAGTTCGCGCGCGGGCCGGCGTCGGAGAAGTACGCCCACGGGTTGTGCTTGACGGCGTACGTGCTCGTGGCGGTCAGCGCGCACGGCGAGGGCATCGCCTCGGCGTAGGTCTTGGCGGTACGGCCGGCGGCCAGCGCTCGGTCGAACGCGCTCGGGCCGGCCACGTGGTGGCTGGCCGGGCTGCGGTCGTCGCGCACGCCGAAGGTGGAGCCGCCGGCGAGGGCCAGGTAGTTCGGCAGCGACGGGTGGGTGACCGCGCGGTAGGCCGTGGTCCGGCCGTACGTCCGGGCCAGCGACGCGAGGTACGGCATCCCGGCGAGCGCGGAGCCCTGGCTGTGGTTCTCCTCGACGACCACCAGGACCTTGGACGGCCGGGGAGCGGCTCCGGTCGCTGCGGCCACGGTGTTCCCGTCGATCGCCGCAGCGACCGCCGGCCGCACAGGCGCGGGAGTCTGCGCTCCCGTCACGGTGCCGTGCGGGGTCGGAGGTGCGGAGGAGACCGCCGCCGGTGAGCCGCAGGCAGCCGTCAGCACGGCTGTCAGGCCGAGGACCGCGCACAGGGACCGCACCCCGCCAGTGTGCCCCGGCCGTCCGGTCAGGCGGCGACCTTCGGCTGATCCGCACCGTGTCCGGTGGTGACCACCCGTCGCAGGGCGCCCCGCTGCAGCCACCGCACGCCTCGCGCGAGCGTGGGCGCGAGCAGCTGGACGAGCAGCGCGACGGCGGCTCCGACGGCGAGGCCGGCGAGGACGTCGACGGGGAAGTGGGCGCCCACGTACACCCGTGCCGCAGCCATCAGCAGCGCGGCGACGCAGGCCGTGGCTCCCAGCCGCCGGTCGACCAGGAGCAGGCCGGCCGCGACTGCGCCCGCCATGGTGGCGTGGTCGGACGGGAAGGACGCGTCCGCGCTGCGGTGCACGAGCACCAGGACGTGGGGCAGCACGTCGTACGGCCGCCGCTCGCCGACCGCGTGCACGATCGGCTGGTTCACCGCGACGGCCGCCAGCACGCCGGCGCCGGCCAGGAGCGCGCGCGCCATCCGCAGCGGGTCCCCCTGCGACCGCGCGAGCAGGAAGCCCCCGACGAGCAGCGCGCCGAACAGCACGACGCCGTACGTCGCGTACGCCGCTGCCGGAGCGTGCAGCCAGCCGGTGTGCCGGCTGAGGTCGTTGACGCGCAGGAAGTCTGAGGTGTCGCCGGTCAGGGCGAGCGCGCTCACGTCGTGGCAGACGTGCGCCGCGCCTCGGTCCGGTCGACGTGCGTCCGCGTCAGGTAGACGACGCAACCGGTGATCGCCGCCAGGAACAGCAGGCTGGTGCCCAGCGTGCCGAGGCCGAGGCCGCTCTCGTCACGCGGCAGGCTGAGCGCGTCGCCGATGTTCGCCCCGAGGGGGCGGGTCAGGATGTAGGCCAGCCAGAAGCTGAGGACCGGGCCGGCCCCGAGCCGCCAGGCGACCAGCACGGCCAGCAGCAGGCCTGCCGGGAGCAGGACCGAGACACCGGGGGTCCACCCGGTGAGTTCGAGGGTCCAGTCGCCGGCTGCGGTGCCCAGGGCGAAGGTCACCAGGACCGTCAGCCAGTAGAAGGCCTCGCGCGGCACGGTGACGATGCTGTGGATCGACAGCGTCCGCTCCCGGGCGTACCAGGTGCCGAACACGAGCAGCAGGAGCGCCGCGAAGATCGCCGTGCTGACGCCGAGCGGCACGCCCTGCGCGTCGGTCAGGTTGTCGGTGAGCAGCGTGCCGACGACGCTGATGAGCACCACGACCAGCCAGTAGACGGTCGGGACGTAGCGGGACAGCCGGAACTGCACGGTGAGCGCCACGACGAGGGCGACGGAGAAGACCACGGTCGTCCCGGTCAGGCCGAGGCCGAGGGTCTCGTTGATGTAGTCGGCGAGGCTCTCGCCGACCGTGGTGCAAAGGATCTTGATGACCCAGAAGTAGACGGTCACCTCCGGCACCTTGTTGAGCATCCAGCGGCCGGAGCCGCGGACCGAGGTCGTGGTTGCGGTTGTCATGCCGCCACGATGCGTCGCCCGGCCTGAACGCGACCTGAGCGCGTCAGCCGCCGGGCAGCAGCACCCTCGCCGCAAGGCCGCCGGAGCCGGGCAGCGACAGCACCACGTCACCGCCCGCGGAGCGGGCGAGGCGGCGGGCGAGCGCCAGGCCGAGGCCGGCCCCGCTGTGCCCGTCGTCGCGTTCCGCGCGCCGGCCGGGGTCGAAGACCGTCTCCAGCAGGTGCTCGGGCAGCCCTGGCCCGTCGTCCTCCACGACCACCGCCGGGCCCGGGCCGACGCGGACCACGACGCGGCTGCGGGCGTACCGCAGGGCGTTGTCGACCAGCGGCGTGAGGATCCGCTCGAGGACGGCGGGCTCGACACCGACCACCACCTCGTCGCCGGCGACGGACAGGCGCGGGTCGCCGTAGTGGGCGAGCAACGCGTGCGCGACCGCGAGAGCCCCGCCCCGTCCCGGCGGGACGTCGGCGCCCGACCGCGCGGTGCTCAGCAGCGTCTGCAGGATGCCGTCCATGCGCGCCGCTCCCGACGCGATCGCCCGGTGGGCTGCGGTGACCTCCTCTGCGCTGCGGGGCCGGGCCTCCAGTAGCTCGACCTCGCCCACGATGCGCGCCAGCGGGGTCCGCAGCTCGTGGGACAGCTCCGCGGTGAGCTGCTGCTCGTGGCGCAGGACCGCGGACAGCCGGTCGAGGACGCCGTCCAGCGTCGCCGTGAGCTCGGCGAGCTCGGACGGCCGGCCGCCGCGACCGAAGCGACGTCCGGTGTCCGTCGCGCTCCAGTCCGCCGCCTGCCGGGTGAGGGCGACCACGGGCTCCAGGGCCCGGCCGACCAGCAGTCGGGTGGCGAACCAGGTCCCCACCATCACGAGCAGGCCGATCCCCACGACGAGCAGCTGCACGAGGTCGACCGCGTCGCCGTCGGAGCGCAACGAGCGCGCACCCACCACGGTGCCGACGCGCGGGCCCGTGTCGGGGACCGGAGCAGCCAGCAGCAGCAGGTCTCCCGGGCCGTCCGAGAAGCCGGTCGTCCCGGCGCGCGCGGCCACGGCTCGCTGCAGCGCTCGAGGTCCACGGGCTCGCACCACCTCGCGCTGCCCCTCGAACACCCACGCCCCCTCGTCCACCAGCACGCCACCGGCAGGACCGAGCGCGAGCCGGCCCCCCGGACCCACGGCGACGAGGTCGGTGACCGCCTCCACCTCGGCCTGGAGCTGGTCGTGCGCCGAGCGGTCGAGCCGCGCGTCCAGGACGAGGACCGACGCCGTCCCGAGCAGCGCCACGAGCACCCCGGCCACCACGACGGCGAGCAGCGAGAAGCGGGTGCGCAGCGAACGCGGGCGCCAGCGGTCCGTGCAGCGGGTCACGCGGGGGCCTCGACGTCGAAGCGGTAGCCGATGCCGTGCGCCGTGGCGATGGTGCCCGGGGCGCCCGCGTCGCGCAGCTTGCGGCGGAGCCGGGCGATGTACTGGTCGAGGGTGTTGTCGTGCACGAGCGCACCCGACGGCCAGGCGGCCTGCACCAGGGCCCGCCGCCGGTGGACCGTGCCGGGCGAGGTGACGAGCGCGGCCAGGACCCGGAACTCCGTCGGCGTCAGCGCCACCCGTCCGGTGGCGCCGGTGACGTCGTGGCTGACCGGGTCCAGGACCAGGCCGGGCACGGCGTCCGTGGTCGAGCTGCGGCGCTTGAGCAGGGCGGTGAGCCGGGCGGCGACCTCGGCCAGGTGGAAGGGCTTGGACAGGTGGTCGTCGCCGCCGGCGGCGAAGCTCGCGAGGCGGTCCTCGACCCGGTCGTGCGCCGTCAGGAAGAGCACGGGGGCATCGACGCCCCGCGCGCGCAGGGCCGAGCAGAGGTCGCGGCCGTCCGCGTCGGGAAGGCCGACGTCGAGCACCAGGACGTCGACGCCTGCCCCGACCAGCGCCTGGGCCGAGGCGGCGTCACGGGCGGTCGTGACGGCGAAGCCGTGCTCGCGCAGCCCGCGGGCGAGCAGCTCGCGCAGGTCGGCGTCGTCCTCGACGACGAGCACCCGCGGCTGGGACACCCCGTCTCACCCTTCCGCTCGCGACGCGCCCCGGCCCGTGTGGCGGGGCACTCGG
>JBKJQM010000291.1:0-2586 GCA_046594005.1 Mycobacteriales bacterium | reverse complement strand
GTGCACGTACGACGTGATGACACCGGCGGTCGTCTCCGCCGCGAGCTGCGGCAGGGCGCCGAACGGACTCCACGCGTACGTCGTGGTCGGACCGTCACCGGAGCGGCTGGTGCGGTTGCCGTCGCCGTCGTACCCGTAGGTGACGGTCTTCGCGCCCGTGCTGACGGACAGCAGCCGTGCCGCGGCGTCGTACGTGTAGGTCGCGGCAGGCTTGCTGCCACCGCTGCGGCCGGTCACCGCTCCGCTGCGGTCGTAGGTCCAGGTCGTGCCGGAGGAGTCCGTCACGATCTGGTCGGCCGGGCCGTGGGTCCACTGACGGCCGTCGGCGGAGGTGCGGTTGCCGACAGCGTCGTAGCGCAGGTCAGCCGCAGGCGGGGCGATCGCTGCCCCGGGCAGCGGCGGGGCGGCGAGGACCGCTTCCGCGGGCGCCTCTTCTGCCGGCCCCGTCGGGAGTCCGGCCACCGGCCCCGTCGGGTAGCTGGCGACAGAGGGCAGCCCGACCGCGAGCACCTCCGCCGCCGCGCCGGTCTTCAGGGTCGTGCGTGCGCCGGCCAGGCGGCCGCTCGCCTCGTAGGCGTAGCTGTTCTCCGCGGTCTGGCCGAGGGCGCTGCTGCGCTGGGAGAGCCGGTTGCCCCGCGCGTCCCAGGTGTAGGCGTCGTGGGCCAGGACCGAGCCGCCGAAGCGGACGGTCTGGTCGACCAGGTTGCCGTCGTCGTCGAAGGCCCGCGTCTGCAGCACGCCGTTGGACAGCGCCAACCCGGTGGCTCGCCGCTCGCCGTCACGGATGTACGCGGCCGCCACGTAGCCGGGCTTGTCTGCGTCACCGGCACGCACGGACATCAGGTCGCCCGCCTCGTCGAGGCCGTAGGTGACCTTCTTGCCGCCGGGGTAGGTCTCCACGACGCTGCCTGGCTTGCTGTAGTCGTAGGCGAAGCCGGCCGCTGCGGTGAGGTTCCCGCGCTCGTCGTAGGTGGCGGGCACGCCGTCCAGCGACCTCCGGCGGCCGCGGTCGTCGAAGGTCTGGACCACGTCGACCGACGTGTAGCCCTGACCGCGGTACTGGGTCTTCAGCGCGTTGCCGGCATTGTCGAGCGTCAGAGCGGTGCTGCGGCCCTCGGGGTCGGTGGCCTTGACCAGGCGGCCGTCGAGGTCGTAGCCGTAGGTCGTGCGCTGCCCGCCGACCGTCATGGCCGTCGGCCGCGACATCGGGTCGTACGTCCAGGTCGTCACGCCGCCACGGCTGTCGGTGCGGCTGACGACGTTGTCGGCGAGGTCGTACGCGTAGCTCGTCGTCCCCTGTGCGTCCTTGACTGTGCTCGCGTTGCTGTGCGAGTCGTAGGTGCGCGTCTGCACGCCACCCGACGCGTCGCGCGTCGAGGTGATGTTCCCGGCGCCGTCGTACCTGGTCCAGCTCTCGAGCCCGTCGCCGACCTGTCGCACGACCCGGCTGAGGGAGTCGAACTGCTGCTCGAGCACCTGACCGGAGCTGTCGATCGAGCGCACGACGTTGCTCGCGTCGTCGAAGACGTAGCGGACGTTCGAGGTACCCGTCTTGGTGAGGAACTCCCGTCCCAGGCCGTCGTAGCTGTGCTCGGTGATCAGGCCGGTCGGGGACGTCTCGTACAGGACGTTGCCGGAGCCGTCGTACTTCTGCGTGGTCGTGCCAGCAGGTGACGTCGTGGTGAGGGTGCGGGTCGTCTCGTTCCAGGCGTACGTCGTCGTCTCGCCGAAGGCCGTGGACGTCAGCGTGACGCCGGCGGGGCTGTAGGTGTTGCTGACGACGCCGGTCGGGGTGCTCGCCTGGAGCACCTTTCCGGCGGCGTCGAGCTGCCAGCTGCTCTCGATGCCGAGGGCCGACCGAGAAGCGGTCGTCCGGCCGGCCTCGTCGAAGGTCGCGGTGCTGCCCGTGCCGTTGAGCGGCAGGCCGGCCAGGTCCTGCTCCACCGTCCGGACCGTGTTGCCGAAGGCGTCGTTCGTGAAGACCTGCTTGCCGACCGGGGTCGTCGTGGACAGCAGCAGGCCGACGCTGTCGTAGCTCATCCGGGTGGCTCCCTCGCCCGGTCCAGGCGGACGGACCGAGCCGAGGTTGGCGCCGTTGTAGACGTAGGCGGTGACCCGTCCGTCCGCATCGGTCTGCGTGAGCATCCGGTGCTGGGCGTCGTAGGTCCACCTCTGCACCGCGAAGGCGCCGCCACCGAGCGGGCTGCTGTGGCTCAGCAGGTGCCCGGCGGCGTCGTAGGTCAGCAGCTGCACCCAGCCGGCCGGGTCCTGCACGTGGGTCAGGTTCGTCTGCGCGTCGTAGCCGTACAGCAGGCCGCGCCCTTCCGGCAGCGACTGCCGGATGAGGACGTTGCCGATGTACTGGTCGACGTAGGCGGCGCGTACGGATGCCGTCGCGACCGAGCGGGTGCTCGTGCCGGTGCCGTTGGTCATCGACCAGGCGAAGGTGCTGTCGGCGCGACGGCCGCTGCCGCCCTCCACGACGGAGGTGACCCGACCGATGCCGTCGTAGGCGGCCGTCAAGCGGGTGGAGGTGTCCGGGTCCGTGATCCGGGTCAGCCTCTCGTTGGAGTACGTGTAGGCCCA
>JBKJQM010000402.1:0-3814 GCA_046594005.1 Mycobacteriales bacterium | reverse complement strand
CGATGAGCAGCCGCGGCTGGCAGGCGAGCGCCATCGCGATCATCACCCGCTGGCGCATGCCGCCGAGCTGCTGCTGAGCGTGGGCATCGGCGACGCCCTGCGGCGGCTCAGGACCTTCCCCCACCAGCTCTCGGGCGGCATGCGCCAGCGGGTGATGATCGCGATGGCGCTCGCCTGCCAGCCGCGGCTGCTCATCGCCGACGAGCCGACGACGGCCCTGGACGTGACGATCTCGGCGCAGATCCTGGAGCTGCTGCGCCTGCTGGTGAAGGAGACCGGCACCGCCCTGATCCTCATCACGCACGACCTCGGGGTCGTCGCCGGGCTCTGCGACCAGGTGCACGTCATGTACTCCGGCCGCATCGTCGAGTCAGCCCCCCGCCGGCCGCTGTTCGCCGCGCCGGCCCACCCGTACACCACCGGGCTGCTGGCCTCCGTGCCGCGCCTCGACCAGCCGCGCGGCCTGCCGCTGCTGCCGATCCCCGGCTCGCCGTCGGACACGCTGCCGTGGGCGAAGGGCTGCGCGTTCGCGCCGCGCTGCACCCGCGAGGTGCCCGAGTGCCGCGGCAGCGCACCGGTCCTCGACCGTGCGCCGCAGGCGATGGGCGGTCACCTGGTCCGCTGCGTGAACCCCGTTCCCGCCGACGACGAGGACACCGGATGAGCCTGCTGGAGGTCCGCGGGCTGAAGGTCCACTTCCCGATCAAGAAGGGCGTGCTGCTCGAGCGGACGGTCGGCGCGGTCCGCGCGGTCGACGGCGTCGACCTCACCGTGGAGCGCGGCAGGACCCTCGGCGTCGTCGGCGAGAGCGGCTGCGGCAAGAGCACCCTGGGCCGGGCGGTGCTGCAGCTCGAGCCGCTCACCGACGGATCGGTCGTCTTCGACGGCGAGGACCTCGGCGCCCTCAAGCCCAAGGACCTGCGGGCGATGCGGCGCCGGATGCAGATGGTGTTCCAGGACCCGCTCGCCTCCCTGGACCCGCGGCAGTCGGTCGCGTCCGTGCTGTCCGAGCCGCTGCGCACGCACGGCGAGAAGGGCCCCTACGACAAGCGGGTCCGCGAGCTGCTCGACCTCGTCGGGCTGCCGGCGACGGCGGCGAACCGCTACCCGCACGAGTTCTCCGGCGGACAGCGCCAGCGCGTCGGCATCGCCCGCGCGATCGCCCTGAACCCCGAGCTGATCATCGCCGACGAGCCGGTGTCGGCCCTCGACGTCTCGATCCAGGCGCAGGTGGTGAACCTGCTCGAGGAGCTGCAGGAGCGCCTCTCGCTGACCTACGTCGTCATCGCGCACGACCTGGCCGTCGTGCGGCACATCAGCGACGACATCGCCGTCATGTACCTCGGCACCGTCGTCGAGGTCGCGCCGTCGGACGGGCTGTACGACAAGCCCCTGCACCCGTACACGATCGCGCTGCTGTCGGCGATCCCCATCCCGGACCCGGAGGTGGAGGACCGTCGCGAGCGGGTGCTGCTGCGGGGCGACCTGCCGTCCGCGGCCGCCCCGCCGTCCGGCTGCCGGTTCCACACGCGCTGCCCCTTCCGGCAGCCGACCCGCTGCCACGACGAGGTGCCCGTGCTGCGCGAGCCGGAGACGGCTCCGGGCCACGCGGTCGCCTGCCACTGGGCCGAGCAGATCGCGCGCGGAGAGCTGCTGCCCGTCAGCGCCGAGGTCACGGCCACCGCGCCGGCCACGGCCTGACGGCTCCGGTCACGCTGCGTCCGCACCCGGTGCCGCTGCGGTGATCCACCCGGAAGGACCATGGCCGGGAGAGCGCCGGGCGCCCAGCGTGAGGGGGCCGCCGACCTCGGCGGCATCCAGTCCCCGAGGAGCTGGCATGGCGCACTACCTGATCGAAGTCGGCTACACGTCGCAGTCCTGGAGCACTCAGATCGACAAGCAGGGCAACGCCGTCGAGCGGATCACCCCGGCGCTGAACGCGTGCGGCGCCACCCTGCAGTGCTTCTACTACGCCTTCGGCGAGGTCGACGTCATCGCCATCGCCGACTTCCCGAGCCCGGAGGACGCCGTCGCGTTCTCGCTCACGGTCGGGTCCACCGGCGCGCTGCGGCTGTTCCGGACCACCCCGCTGCTGTCCGTGGAGCAGGGCATCGACGCGCTCGGTCGCGCCGCGGAGATCCGCAAGGTCTACGCGCCGCCGATGACGGTGTCGCTCGTCGACCAGCGGCAACCGGTCGGCTAGGGCGACAGGGCCACCCGCTCAGCGGTCGAGGACCACCTGGAGGTCGTCAGGCCGGTGCCGCGGCGACCTGCCGGAACAGCGGTACCGGTTTGGCCTCGAGCGCGTCGCAGGTCAGGACGGTGCGCTCGGCGTCGGTCCCGCGGTCGTAGGCCACCACCACCTCCACGTCCGGACCGCCCGGGCCGGCGAGCACCACGCGCCAGGTGTCGGTGCCGGCGCCCTGCTGCACCACCGGCTGCAGGTCGGTCGTGCCCCAGCGACCGGAGGACTCGCGCGCGAAGTGCTGCGCGGCCTGGGCGGGCAGCGACAGGCTGCTGCGGCCGCGGACCTTGCCTGCGGGCAGCGTCCCGGCCGCCAGGTCCTCCACCACCCGCAGCACCTCGTCGGCCTCCACCCGGCCGAGGTAGAGGCCCTCGGGCAGCACGACGACGTTGGCCGCGAACCGGTCACCCCCGACGTGCGTGCACTCCCAGGTCCGGACCGGCTCGCGCCGGGACAGGGCCTTCGCGACCGGCCGTCCCCGCAGGGCGCAGCAGCGGTCGTGCCTGCCGTGCGTGCAGACGAGGTACAGGGGTCCGTCGACGACGTCCCACCCGTCCTCCGGCGCGTCGTCGAACGGCGAGACGAGGTGGACCAGTTCCACGTCGCTGTCGAGGTGGCGGGCGAGGACGCGCTCGTGCCCCGGCCGGCTGTCGACGGCGAACACCCACCGGCCGTCCTCGGAGGCCACGCCGTGCGGGCGTCGCACCAGCACCAGCCGGGCGCGTGCGGCCAGCGCGGCAGAGGCGATCGCCGTGGCGGCCGCCCGTCCCATCCGGCCGCTCGGCACGCTCTCCGGGCCCCAGGCCCCGCGGTGCTCGACGACCAGCCAGCGGTCCACGCGGCTGGCGGTCGCGACCAGGGACTCCTCCCGTGCGCGGGAGCCGTCCGAGCACAGCTGCGTCATCCAGAGCACCGTACGGCTGTCGGGACCGCCTCGCCGCTCAGGCGGGGACGACCGCGCCCTCGCGCAGCAGCCTGCGCGCCAGCACGAGCGCGCCTTCGGCGTCGAGGCCGCCGACCCGCAGGTCGTCGGGCGTGGTGGGAGCCTCGAGCAGGCGACGGACGGCCGGCTCGACGAACGCCGGCAGTGCGACCGTCTTGCCGGGCAGCTCGAGCAGCACCTGCTCGCCGGTGACCCGCAGGTCCGTGGCGAGGCCCTGCCGGGGGCGCAGCGGCGTGCCGCCCGTGAGCCCCCGCACCGCGGCGGCCTGCGCCAGCAGCGGGAGCGGCTCGACGGGCACGGCGCGCGCCAGCCGCGCCGCGACGGCCGCCTCGAGGTCCGCCGGCGCAAGCGCCTCGAGCCAGGCGGCGGCCCGCCGCAGCAGGTCGGGGAGGTGCTCGCCGACCGAGCCGGCCGGCGACAGGGGCAGCGCGTCACGGAACTGCTCCTCGCGGCCGGCGAGGGCGACGGCGTCGGTGAGGACGTCGTACCAGGTCGTCGACAGCACACCGACGGTCAGGTGCACCGAGTGCTCGTCGGTGGTGAGCGCGGCGTGGACGTACCCGCGCGGCAGGTACAGCGCGTCCCCCGCCTCGAGCTCGACGTCCATCAGCGGCTCGGCGCCCTCA
>JBKJQM010000255.1:0-5917 GCA_046594005.1 Mycobacteriales bacterium | reverse complement strand
GATCCGGCGCTCCGCGATGTTGATGTCGGCCATGATCTTCAGGCGGCTGGTGACCCCCGAGGTGATCGACTTGGGCGAGCGCATGACCTCGTGCAGCACGCCGTCGATGCGGAAGCGGACACGCAGGTCCTTCTCAGCCGGCTCGATGTGGATGTCGGAGGCGCGGTCCTGGATCGCCTGCGTGATGAGCAGGTTCACGAACTTGACGATCGGCGCGTCTTCGACGATCTCGGTGACCTTGGAGAGGTCGTCCTCTTCGTGGCTGACGTCGATGGCCGAGGTCAGCTCGTCCATCTCGGAGTCGCTGCGCTGGTAGCGGTTGATGGCGGCGAGCACGTCGGCCTTGGTGGCGACGACGGCCTTGACCTCCATGCCGGTCATCGACCGGATGTCGTCGACCGCGAACACGTTGGCGGGGTCCGCCATCGCGACCAGCAGCTTGCCGTCCTCGTAGCCGATCGGCAGCGCGTTGTGCCGGCGGCAGACGGCGTCGGGGACCTTCGCGACGGCCGAGCCGTCCACGGGGTAGTCCGAGAGGTCGACGAACTTCAGTCCGATCTGCGTGGCCAGGGCGGCGACCAGCTGCCCCTCGGAGAGCATTCCGAGGTCGACCAGGACGCGGCCCAGGCTGCGGCCGAGCCGGCGCTGCTCCTCGACGGCGTTGGCCAGCTGCTCCCGGGTGACGTGCCCGCCTTCGAGCAGGATGTCGCCGAGCTGCTTCACGCGTGGTCTCCCGAGGCCGAGGTCGTCCTCTCCACCTTCGGAAGGCCGTGCGTCTCGCTTGACACGAATGGAGCAACGGGCTGGATGCCCGGTTCCCGCGCGCTGTGGTCGTTCTGGAGGCTGCAGAGGGCGCTTGCAGCGACCACTCGCCGCGGGAAGCCGCGTGTGCTCAGTCGCGCGCGCTCAGGAGCTCGGAGAGCTCGGCGAGGGCCAGCGCCTGCTCACTGTCCGGGTCGAGTGAGGCGGTGGTGCCGTCCCGGAAGCCGAGCTGCACTCGCGGGCCCGCCTGCGCCGGGACGGGAACCACGCTCGGGAGTGCGCGCGGCAACGGTGCGTCGGGCTCAACCGGCGCGGCTTCGCGGCGGCTTCCTGTCTCGTTCCACGCCTCCCCCGTCGCGATCAGCTGGGCGATCGACGACATCAGGTCAGGCTCAGCGGCAGGCTGCGGCAGACCGGGCGTTGCCGGAGGAGTCGCGACAGACGATGCGGAGAGGCCAGGTGCGGCGGACGGTGCGGGAGGGGCCGGCACCGGAAGCGGCGCTGCAGGCATCGCAGGGACGACGACCGGCACAGGCGCCGGCGTCACGGCCGCCCCCAGGGCGTGCCGTCCGCGCGGCCCCCGCCGGAACCATCCCATCAGACGCGGGCGGCAGCCGGAGCGTCGAGCTGGTCCACCACGGAGTACAGCAGCGCCAGCAGGACGGCCTTGACCGACTCGCGGTCCGTTGCGTCGCAGGGCACCACGGGGACGTCCTCGCCGAGGTCGAGCACGTCGCGGACCCGCTCCTCGTCGGAGGGGTCCATGCCGGCGGCGCGGTTGAGGGCGACCACGAACGGCACGTGCGCCATCTTGCGGAACGCCGCGAGGATCCCCACGGCCTCCTCGAGCGAGTCCTCGCGGGTCGCGTCGATGAGCAGGATGTAGCCGAGCATCCCCTCGCCGAGGATCTCCCACATGAAGTCGAACCGGTCCTGTCCGGGAGTGCCGAACAGGTAGAGCACCAGGTCGCGGTCGATGGTGATCCGGCCGAAGTCCATGGCCACGGTCGTCTCTGCCTTGCGGGACTTGGTGTGGTCGCTGATGTCCTTCTCGGTCGACAGCACCGTGATCTCGCTGATGGTCCGGATCAGGGTGGTCTTGCCGGCGCTGAACGGGCCGGTCACGACGATCTTGACGGCCTGCCCGCCGTGCTTGCGGCGGTTGGGGTTCCGCGTCGACATCACAGCCCCCTCACTCCTGCGATGAGCCGCAGGAGCAGACTCTTGTTGACACTGGGATCACGCTCGATCAGGGAACTGGGAGCGGCCTCGACATCTGCATCAGGCTGCAGCGCCGTCGCGCCATGGACGGACCCGTGGGCCGATCCTCCCAACAGAACGGGTGCGGAGGTCGCGACCGACGCGCGGGCGAAGGCCGGCGTCTGTTCGGCGTGCTCGGGCTTGCGCGGCGGCGTGAACGGCTCGGGGCGGTCCGGGATGGCCGGACCGGCAGCAGGACGCGACGGGGCAGGGATCGCTGCAGAAGGGGGCGGCGCCGTGTCCTCCAGGACCGGCTTCCCCTCCAAGGCCGAGAGCAGGCTCTGGCGACGGACCAGCTGGTCTCCCCCGTGCTCGCCGACGACGAGCAGGCGCCGGCTGATGAGGCCGGCCAGGGCGGAGACGACGGCGTACTCGCCACGGCCCGACAGGGCCACCAGCTCGGCGACCGTACGGCGGCCGTCGACGAGCGACAGCAGCGACCACTCGTCGCGCTGGGCGGCGACATCGCCAGGCGGAGCGGGGTTGACGGCGACGACGACGTCCGGTGCCGGGACGTGCTCGACCATCTCGTTCCAGGCCTCGATGCGGCGCTGACCCTCGGCGACGACCTCCTCGACGGGCACGGCGGCCCCGAGGTCGTCCGGGTCTGCTTCGTCGACCACGAACGCGAACTCGCCGTCAGGCCAGCGCAGCAGCGAGAAGACGGTGTCGGCGACCTGCTCGGCGGCGTGCGCGGTGGCGGTCTCACGCGGCAGCTCGCCCTTGCGGACCAGCAGCTGCGCCAACGACATCGAGGGGTCGGCGGCCAGGTCCTCGGCTGCGGAGGCCAGGACCTCGTCGTCGACCAGGCCCGCGCCCAGCAGCCGGCGTCCGAGCTCCTGACGGCTGATGTCGGCGCGGCCGCCGGTGACGGCGCCGTCGCGCAGGTGCACCGCTCCGTGGCAGTCCCCGCGACGCAGGTGCAGCGTGCCGGTCTTCTTGGTGAAGCTCAGCAGCTGGAAGATGTCCGGCAGGCTGAACGCGTCCAGCGTTCCTTCGAGTCTCACGGCTACGACCAGGCCGAGGACGGCGTACCGCTGCCGGGCACGACCGTCGCGCCGGGGGCAGAGCCGGTGGGGGCGTACGACGGGGTCCACGCACTCGGGACGGGAGCTGCGAGCACCGGATCGGGGGCGAGCGGCTCTGCCTGCGCGGGGACGGGCGCCGGGAGCGGGGCGTCCTCGGCGCGCAGGATGTCCGCGACGAGGGCGGCAGCGCGCCGCACCTCGTACAGCATCATGCCGACCTTGGCGCCCTTGGCGGCCACGGCCACCAGCACCGCCTCGTCGTCGGCGGAGATGAGGAAGACCGTGCCGGCGTCCCCCTCGATGTAGACCTGGGACAGCTCGCCGCGGCCGAGGCCCTGGGCGGCGCGCTCGCCGAGGGAGAGCAGCGCGGCGCTCATGGCCGCCACCCGGTCCTCGTCCATCGACGGCGGGAGCGCGGCGGCCATCGGCAGCCCGTCGAAGGAGACGACCGCGGCCGCTTCGATCTCGGGCGTCTGCGAGAGCAGCGCGTGGATGGCGCGGTCGAGCCGGTCGGAACGGCTCAGCCCAGCGAGGTCGGACATTCTGCACTCCTCACGCAGCGGTCCGGCACGACCGCCTACGGGAGTCCCATCGGCCCCGTCCCGCTAGGCCTTGAGGCTTGGGAGCGCCGCCCGCATCGCCTGAAGGGGTGGTTCGAAACCGGTCATCAGGCGCACCTGCTCGGCCGCCTGGTGCAGCAGCATGGCTGCGCCGCTGACAACCACTCCCCCGCACGCGGCGGCGAGCGGCGTGGGCCACGGGTCGTAGACGACGTCGAGCAGGGCGGGGACGTCCGCGACGTACGGCGCGAACCGGTCGGCTGCCCCCGCCGGCAGCGTGCTGACCAGCAGGTCGCAGCCGTCGAGGACGCCCGGCTCGAACGAGACCACGGAGGTGGCGATGCCGAGGCGGGCCGCGGCCGCGAGCGTGTCGACGGGCTCCGAACGCACGACGAGCACGGCGGCCGTGGCTCCGAGCGCGCGCAGCGCGGCCAGCGCGGACCGGGCCGTCGCTCCTCCGCCGAGGACCACGGGAGCGGTGCAGGTCGTGACGCCTGACGCGGCGAGCGCCGCGACGATGCCGTGCACGTCGGTGTTCTCCCCGTGCCGCCGCCCGTCGCGCAGCAGCACCGTGTTGGCCGCTGCCACGTCGCGAGCGAGGTCCGACGCCGAGTCGAGCAGCGGAAGCACCGCCTGCTTCAGCGGCATCGTCAGCGACAGGCCGGCCCACTCCGGGCCCAGCGAGCCGAGGAATGCCGTCAGCTCCCCGTCGCCGACGTCGACCGCGTCGTACGTCCAGTCCAGGCCGAGCGCGTCGTACGCCGCCCGGTGCAGCCGTGGCGACAGCGAGTGCGCGATCGGCCGCCCGAGGACTGCCGCCCTCAGAAGACGCCCTCGGCTCGGCTCTTGTCACGCTGCTTCAAGAACGCGTCGTAGTCGGCGGTGAAGAACGTCTTGCCGTCCTTGGTGGCCAGTACGTAGTAGAGGATGTCGCCGTCCACCGGGTTGAGCGCCCCCTCGAGCGTGGCCTCGCCGGGCGACGCGATCGGGGTCGGGGGCAGGCCCTTGCGTCGGCGGTTCTCGTACGGCGTGTCCTTGGCCAGGTCGGACTTCGTGAGCACGCCCCCGGCGCTCTTGCCGACGCCGAACAGCGTGGACGCGTCGATGCCGAGCGGGATCCCCTGCTCGAGGCGGTTGAGCACGACGCGGGAGACCTGGGCGTACTCGTCGTCGCGCTTGACCTCTCGCTCGATGAGGCTGGCGAGCGTCACCGCTTCGTACGGGGACAGTCCGAGCGCCTGGGATTTCTCGACCAGGCCGACCTTCGTGGCGGCGGCCTCGAAGCGGGTGACCATCAGCTGGAGCACCTGCACCGCTGTCGAGCCCGGCTCGACCTCGTAGGTGGCCGGGAACAGGAAGCCCTCGAGCCGGCCCTTCGCGTAGTCCGGCAGCCCGAGCTCGGAGGTCTGCTTGGCGGCCGCCTGGAACTGCGCGAGCGGGATCTCGGTGCCCTTGGCCAGCGTCGCGAGCGTCTGCTCGACCGTCAGTCCCTCGGGCACGGTGACCCGGCCGATCAGGCGCGCAGCCGGGTCCAGCAGCAGGTCGAGAGCGGCGGCAGCGCTCATCTTGAGGCGCAGCTTGTAGAAGCCCGGCTGCAGCCCCGTCGACCGCGGGTCCTCGCGGGCCACCTGGAAGAACGCCGCGCGGCTCGCGATGACGCCCTTCGTGGCCAGCGTCGTGCCGACGTCGCCGGCGACGTCGCCGGGCATGATCTGCACGACGGCCTCGCCGCTGCCGTCGCCGCTGAAGTCCTCGGCAGATGAGCCGCCGAGCACCTTCTTCGCGGCGTACGCGCCACCGACCACCAGGCCGGCGAGCAGCAGCAGGACCACCAGCACAGCGAGCAGGCGTCCGGGGCCGCGCCGCTTCGCGCGGCGCTGCGGACGGGGTGCGTCGTCGTGCAGGTCGAGCAGCTCGGTCACGGGTCTCACCCTACGAGAGGTCAGGGACTCCTGGCGTCGAGGACACCCTGTAGCAGGGCGACTGCTGCGGCCTGGTCCATGACGGCGCGCGCCTTCTTGCCCGACTTGCCCGATGCCCGCAGCGCGGCCGTTGCGGTCACGGTCGTGAGCCGCTCGTCGACGAGCCGCACCTCCACCGGAGCGACCAGAGGCGCGAACACCTCGACCCACGAGCGCGCCATGTCCGCCGACGCGCTCCCGGACGTGCCCGACATCGACGTCGGCAGTCCTACGACGACCAGCACCGCGTCCCGCTCCGCGACGATCGCCGCCACCCGTCGGTGCCCCGGAGCAGGGACCGTCTCGACGGGCGACGCCAGGATCCGGTGCGGGTCGCTAGCTGCGA
>JBKJQM010000250.1:0-4609 GCA_046594005.1 Mycobacteriales bacterium | reverse complement strand
ACTTCCACGTCGCCCAGCTGGCCGAGGCGCTCGCCGAGGTCGCGCCCGAGCGCCGCGCCGCGCTCGCCGGCGCGGTCACCGAGCTGGTCTCCCGCCTGCACCGCGACGCTCGCACGTCCGCCCCGTCCGCCCGCACCGCCTGAGGAGCAGCCATGACCGCCACCGACGAGGTCCGGCACATCCAGTCCGGCACCGCCCCGACCCGCTACGCGCGGGGCTGGCACTGCCTCGGGCTGGCCAAGGACTTCAGCGACGGCACCCCGCACGGCGTGCAGGCCTTCGGGACGAAGATCGTCGTGTGGCGGGGTGCCGACGGGCAGCTCCACGCGCTCGACGGCTACTGCCGTCACATGGGCGGCGACCTGTCCAAGGGGGAGGTCCAGGGCGACGTCGTCGCGTGCCCGTTCCACGGCTGGAAGTGGGGCGGCAACGGCAAGTGCGCCGGGATCCCGTACGCCCGTCGCGTCCCGCCACGCGCACGCACCAAGAGCTGGCCGGTGCTGGTGAAGAACGGCCACCTGTTCGTGTGGCACGACGCCGAAGGCAGCCCGCCGCCGGAGGACGTGACCATCCCGGACTTCGAGGGCTACGGCTCCGGCGAGTGGACCGACTGGACCTGGGACAGGCTGGTCGTGGAGAACAGCCACTCGCGCGAGATCGTCGACAACATGGTCGACATGGCCCACTTCTACTACATCCACAAGGGTCTCCCGACGTACTTCAAGAACGTGTTCGAGGGCCACCTCTGCACCCAGTACTACGCAGGGACCTCGCACGAGCACGCCGCCACTGGGGCGCCGATCGAGGTCGGCGAGTTCGAGGGACAGCAGACGCGCAGCGAGGCGACGTACTTCGGTCCGAGCTACCTCGTCGACTGGCTGCAGGACAACTACGGCGAGATGAAGATCAACTCGATCCTCATCACCTGCCACTACCCGGTCGACGAGAGCAGCTTCGTCCTGCAGTACGGGATGATCGTCCAGCGGATCCCGGGCCTGGACGACGCGACCATGGACAAGGTCGCGCGCAAGATGACCCGGCTGATCGGGGAGGGCTTCCTCGGCGACGTCGAGATCTGGAAGCACAAGTCGCGCATCGACAACCCGCTGCTGTGCGAGGACGACGGGCCGGTCTACCAGCTGCGCCGGTGGTACGAGCAGTTCTACGTCGACGTCGCGGACGTGACCCCGGAGATGGTGCAGCGGTTCGAGTTCGAGATCGACACCACGCGGGCCGTCGAAGCCTGGCAGAAGCAGCTCGTGGAGCAGGCGTCGCAGACCAACGCCGCGGCGGCCGACAGCGGCGAGCCGGCTCCCGTACCGGCGGTGTAGTCGTGCGGAGCGGACCCGGCCACATCGACCCGGCGCGCGTCACGCCGGACGACGACCGGCCGCTGCGCGAGGTCGCCTGCCGGCGGTGCGCGACGACGGTGCTGGTCCGCAAGAACACCCTGACCCAGACCAGCATCCAGTGGCTGGGCGACGCGGGGGCCGTCTGCGCCGAGCTGGCCGAGAAGCGGGTCGCGGGCGTGCACACCGGGCGGGTCGCCCGGTGCGAGTCGCTGCGGACGTCCATCGACGAGGCGGTCGCCGACGGCCGGCTGGAGGTGCTCGACCGGTGAGCGGTCCCACCACGCTCATCGTCAAGGAGGTCGTCCGCGAGACCGGGGACGCCCACTCGCTGGTGTTCGAGGGTCCCGCGCTGCCGTACGTCCCCGGGCAGTTCCTCACCCTGCGCATCCCGAGCGATCGGGAGCCGACCGCCCGCTGCTACTCGCTGTCGAGCTCGCCGCACGTCGACGACCTGCTCAAGGTCACGGTGAAGCGGACGCGGGACGGCTTCGGCTCCAACTGGGTCTGCGACTCGGTGACCGCGGGGACGGTGCTGGAGGTCCTGCCGCCGGCGGGGGTGTTCACGCCCAAGGACCTGTCGGGGGACCTCCTGCTGTGCGCGGGCGGCAGCGGCATCACGCCGGTCATCTCGATCCTCAAGAGCGCCCTCGCGACCGGGACCGGCAAGGTGGTGCTGCTCTACGCCAACCGCGACGAGGCTTCGATCATCTTCGCGTCCGAGATCGCGTCACTGGCAGCCCATCACGCTGACCGCGTCGTCGTCCTGCACTGGCTCGAGTCGGTGCAGGGGCTGCCGACGACGACGCAGCTGCGTGAGCTGGTGCGCCCGTACGCCTCGCACGAGGCCTTCGTCTGCGGGCCGGGCCCCTACATGGACGCGGTCACCGCGGCGCTCGCCGAGCTGCACGTGCCCCGGAGCCGGGTGCACGTCGAGAAGTTCGTCTCGCTCACGGGCGACGCCTTCGCGGCGCCGGTCGAGGTCGTCAGCGACGGCGGTCCAGCGGGCACGGTCACGGTGACGCTCGACGGCGAGGTGACCGAGCTGGCGTGGCCGGCTGAGACGAAGCTGCTCGACCTGCTGCTGGCGAAGGGCCTCGAGGCGCCGTACTCGTGCCGTCAGGGGAACTGCAGTGCCTGCGGCTGCAAGCTCGTGTCCGGCGAGGTGCGGATGCTCGCCAACGACGTCCTCGAGCAGGAGGACCTCGACGAGGGCTGGATCCTGGCGTGCCAGTCGGTCCCGTTGAGCGACCAGGTCGTCGTCAGCTACGACGACTGACGCGACCGTCAGGCGGTGCGGCGGGCCGCCTCGGCCTGGATGCGGTCGCCGAGGGCGGAGCGCAGCAGCGCGTCGAACTCGACCGAGCTGCTGACGTACGCCTCGACCTCGGTGAGCGTGGTGACGGTCGCGTTCGCGCGGCCGTCGCCCAGCAGCGACAGCTCGCCGACGAACTCACCGGCACCGAGCTCGGCGACCGTGTCGCCGCCCTTGGTGACCCGGACCGAGCCCTGCTCGATGAGCACGAACTGGTTGTTGCGCGCGCCCTCGGTCACCAGGACCTGGCCGGCGGGCACGGTGATGGCGGTCATCAGGGAGCCCAGCCGAGTCACGACCGAGCTGGGCACGCCGGCGAGAAGGGGCAGCTTGCCGAGCGGGTGGCGGTGGCGGGTCCACATGGCGGAGTCCTGTCGTCGGAGGATCGAATCTCTGCCTTGTGCAACGCCGATGCGCGGACCGCGATACCCCGTCGACCGGTGACCTCGATCACCGCTCAGGAGCGGTCACACCCCGCGGCGAGGTCGTAGGTCTGGCCGTCCAGAGCGTGCATGCGGTCGTGCAGGACGTCGACCTCGTCGTCCCGTACGGCGTCGCCTGCCTCCTGGCGGGCGACGAGCGCCGCGAACTGCTCGCGGACCTGGTCCCGCCGCGCGGTGAGCGAGGGCAGCGCGTCGCAGTCGGCGCCTCCGCCGCAGCCGGCCAGCAGGCCGGCGGCCAGCAGCAGCGGCGCGAGCAGGGAGGTCGGCACCCGCCGACGCTAGCGGGGCGGTACCACCGTCGAGCGAGTTCAGGGCGTGGCCGCGCGCACGACGACGTCGGTCACCTGCCTCGACCGGCTCAGTCGCGCGGGCGGTGCAGCACGACGTCGAGCATCGCGTCCTGGACCTTCGTCCACTGCTTGCTCCACTCGTGCACGGGTGACAGCGCCCGCTCCAGCAGCGCCAGCTCGGTGTCGAAGGCGACGAGCTGCTCCTGCATGGCGCCGATCAGCGCGCGCTTGGCCGTCACCTCCGCGACGAGGACCTCCAGCGCCGCGGCGGGTGCCGGCGCGCTGTCCACGAGGTCGCGGAGCGAGCCGAGCACGTCCTCGACCTGGCGCAGCGGCAGCGGCGACGTGATGGCGGACCCGGCACTGCGGACGGTGTCCGCCAGAGCGCGGACATGGTTCAGCAGGTCTTGTCCGGCAGCGCGCGCAGCGCCTGCGGGTCCCGCATTCTTGTCGTCGTCTGCCATGGGGCGTTCCCTCTCAGTCGGCCCGGCGGCATCGGCCGGGGGCGACGCCCACGCGCTACGGGCGACGCGGTCACGTTCGCACAGTCGGCGTACGCAGCCCGGCCGTGTGCCGGCGCCCGGAGGTCGTCCGGACGCCGCTCATCGGGCGGCCACCGCGCGCAGGCTCAGCGGCAGGTTGATGGTCCGACCCAGTGCCGACACCAGGAGCGCCGCCGCGGCGGCCCACCGGGCACTGCCGCCCCGCGGTGGCCCTCGTGCTGCTGGGGCTCTGCACCGGGGTCGCTGCCACGTGGTCCTCGTGCTGGCCGGATCTGGTGCCAAACGAGGGAGTCGAACCCCGGTGCGGCCTTCGCCCCACCCACCATCCGGAGGCTTTCCTCCGGCAGCGCCTGGCGGTGCCCATGCTTGCCTGTCGGGTGCCGGGCGCAGGAGGACAACGGCCTGTCACCTGGAGGTCCAAAGACCCGACCGGCGTGTGCAGCAAGCCCGAACGTGCGTCGCAGTGGGCCAACGCTCCGGACCCGCCGGTCGAGACGGGACCTTCGTCCCTGGTTCCCCCTGCCGGTCGTCGACCACGCTGTGGCCGGACGAAGGGCTGAGAACATGACCGAGGCACGGACCCGGATCTTCCTGCTGGACGACCACGAGATCGTGCGCCGCGGTGTCCGGGAGCTGCTGGAGGCGCAGGCGGACCTGGTCGTCGTCGGCGAGGCCTCGTCCGCCGCGGAGGCGCTGGCCCGCGTGCCGG
>JBKJQM010000217.1:0-7334 GCA_046594005.1 Mycobacteriales bacterium | reverse complement strand
TGCACGAGGACCAGCTGGCGACGCGGACGGTGCTCGTCGTCGATGACGACCCGCTCGCCGTCGAGATGATCGCTGCCTTCCTACCGCACCCGGCGTACGCCGTCGTCCGCGCCTACGGTGGTGCGGAGGCCATCTCGCTGGCCCGCCGGCTGCGGCCCGACCTCGTCCTGCTGGACCTGATGATGCCCGATGTGAGCGGTTTCGACGTCGTCGAAGCGCTGCGTCATGAGCAGTGGACAGCAGCCATCCCGATCCTGGTCGTCACAGCGAAGAACATCACCCGCAACGACCGGGCCTCCCTGCTCGGACACGGCAAGCAGGTCATCCACGTCGTCCAGAAGGCCGGGTTCGACCGGCAGGCCTTCCTTGACGAGGTACGCCAGGCGCTCCCCCCGGTGGCTGTGAAGGCCTCCTGACATGGCTACCGTGCTGGTCGTCGAGGACAACGCTGCCAACCTCAAGCTGGTGACCATGCTGCTGACGCACGCCGGGCACCGAGTCCTGTCCGCTGTCGACGCCGAGGCCGGGGTGACCTTGGCCCGGTCACAGCACCCGGACCTGGTGCTCATGGACGTACAGCTGCCCGGTATGGACGGACTCGCGGCGACAGCGCTGCTCAAGCAGGACCCGGAGACCGCCAGGATCCCTATCATCGCGCTGACCGCCATGGCCATGAAGGTGGACCAGGAGAAGAGCCAAATCGCCGGCTGCGACGCCTACATCGCCAAGCCGCTGCGCTACAAGGAGCTGTACGCCGCCATCGACGGCCTGCTCGCCGCGCCCGTGCCCGGAGGCTCCCGATGACGGGCCCGGCGCGCATCCTCGTCGTCGACGACCAGGCGCAGAACCGGCGGCTGCTGCGCGCGCTGCTCGAGCCCGAGGGCTACCTCATCGAGGTGGCGGCCAGCGGCCAGGAGGCGCTCGAGGCCGTGCGGGCGTGCCCGCCGGACCTGGTGCTGCTCGACCTGATGATGCCGGGCATGGACGGCTTCACCGTCGCCCAAGCGCTCAAGGGCGACCCGGAGACGGCTTCGATCCCGATCATCATGGTGTCCGCGCACGACGACCGGACGGCCCGCCTGCGGGGCCTCGAGTCCGGTGCGGAGGACTTCCTCACCAAGCCGGTGGACCGCACGGAGCTGTGGCTTCGGGTCCGCAACCTGCTGCGCCTGAAGGAGCTCGCGGACGCGCTGTCGGTGCAGAGCGCGGGCTTCGAGCAGCAGGTGCTCGCCCGCACGGCCGACCTGCAGCGCCAGGCGGACTTCGACGCCCTCACCGGCCTGCCGAACCGCATGCTGTTCCACGAGACGCTGTCCCGCTCGCTGGGCCTGGCCGCCGCCAAGGGCTGGAACGTCGCGGTGCTGTTCGTCGACCTCGACCAGTTCAAGACCGTCAACGACACCCTGGGGCACGCCGTCGGCGACCTGCTGCTCAAGCAGGTGGGCGAGCGTCTGCTCGAGTGCGTGCGGATCCGGGACACCGTCGGCCGCCAGGGGGGCGACGAGTTCGCGCTGCTCCTCCTGCTCGACGAGGACAGCCGCCACGGCGCGGCCGCGGTCGCCGCCAAGGTCCACGAGGTGCTGCGCGCGCCGTTCGACCTCGACGGCCACGAGGTCACCGTCACGGGGAGCATCGGCATCACGCTGTACCCGGAGGACGCCGACGACGCCGAGACGATCATGAAGTACGCCGACACCGCGATGTACCGCGCCAAGCGGGCCGGGCGGGACCGCTTCAGCTTCTTCACCGCCGAGATGAACGCCGAGGTCCTCGCGGAGCTGGAGCTCGAGACGGCGCTGCGGGCGGCGGTGAAGCAGGAGGAGTTCGTCCTGCACTACCAGCCCAAGGTCGAGCTCAGCAGCGGCCGGATCGTGGGACTCGAGGCGCTGCTGCGCTGGGAGCGCCCCGGCCACGGGCTGGTCTCACCAGCCACCTTCATCCCGACACTGGAGTCGACCGGGCTCATCGTGCGCGTGGGCAGCTGGGTCGTCTCCGAGGCCTGCCGGCAGGTCGCGGCCTGGACGGCGGCCGGCCTGGAGCCGGGGCAGGTGTCGGTCAACGTCGCGGGACGGCAGTTCGTCGAAGGCGACCTCGAGACCGATGTGCGGCGCGCCCTGGACGAGCACGGCGTGCCGCCGAGCGCCCTCGAGCTGGAGCTGACCGAGAGCTCGCTCATGGCGAACACCGAGCGCACCATCGAGACGCTGCACAGCCTGCGCCGCCTCGGGGTGTCCATCTCCGTCGACGACTTCGGCACGGGCTACTCCAGCCTGGCCTACCTGCGCCGCTTCCCCATCGACAAGCTGAAGATCGACGTCGCGTTCGTGCGCGACATCACCAGCGAGCCGGACGAGGCGGCCATCGCCTTGGCGATCATCCGCATGGCGCACAGCCTGAAGCTGGACGTGATCGCGGAGGGCGTCGAGACCGCGGCGCAGCTGGCCTACCTGCGCCACCACCGGTGCGACCAGGTGCAGGGCTACTACTTCAGCCGGCCTCTGCCCGCCCCGGACATCGCGCAGATGCTGGGCGGGCGCATCGCGCTCCCGCAGCTGGAGAGCACGACCTCGACGTCCGACGTCGTGCTCCTCGTGGACGCCGACGCCGAGCACCTGCGCGCCCTGTGCGCCGCACTGGGGCTCGAGCGGTACCAGGTCCTGCGCGCGTCCGACGCCGCCGGCGCCTTCGAGCTGCTGGCCCTGCACCCCGTGCAGGTGGTGGTCTGCGGCACGTCGCTGCCTGGCCTCGGCGGGACCGGCTTCCTCGAGCGGGTGAAGGACCTGCACCCGCAGGTCATGCGCGTCCTCGTGGCCGCCGAGCTCGACGTGGGGGACCTGTGCACCGCGGTCAACCGCGGCTCGCTGCACCGCTGCTGGACCGCCCCGTGGGACCCGGGCGTTCTGCGCGCCGACCTGCGCGACGTCCTGCGGCAGTGGTGGAGCGCCACCGATGCGCAGGCGCAGCTGCTCGTCGAGGCGCGGCCGCTGCCCGCCCCGCGGTCGTCGGTCACGACCCTGCGCTCGGTCCGCTAGGACTGAAGGGCGTCGCGAACCGGCACCAGCTTGGCGGAGCTCTCGGCGAGCTCCTCCTGCGGCTGGGAGCCGGCGACGATGCCGCAGCCTGCGAACAGCCGCAGCCGACGCGGGTCGTCGGCGTCGACCTGCGCGCACCGCAGCGCGATGCCCCACTCGCCGTCGCCGTCCGCGCCGGTCCAGCCGACCGGCCCGGCGTAGCGCCCGCGGTCCAGGCCCTCGAGCTCGCGGATGACCTGCATGGCGGCGGACGTCGGCGTGCCGCAGACGGCGGCCGACGGGTGCAGCGATGCGACCAGCGCGAGCGAGGAGGCGCCGTCGGCCACGGTCGCCCGGACGTCGGTGGCCAGGTGCATCACGTTCGCGAGGTGCAGCACGAACGGCGAGTCCGGCACGTCGACGGCGTCGCAGTGCGGCGCCAGCGCCTCCGCGACCGAGCGGACGGCGTACTCGTGCTCCTCGAGGTCCTTGCTCGACCGGGCGAGCGACGTCGCCTGCTGGACGTCGCGACCGGCGTCACCGCTGCGTCGGATGGTGCCCGCCAGCACACGGCTCGTCGCGACACCTGCCTCGAGCCGGACGAGGACCTCGGGGGTCGCCCCGAACAGCCCGTCGACCGAGAAGGTCCGGCACTCCGGGTAGTCCGCGGCCAGGCGCTGCAGCGGCCACCGGACGTCCAGCGGCTGCTCCGTCCGCACCTCCAGATCCCGTGCCAGGACGACCTTGGCGACGTCGCCGGCGGCGATGCGTGCGACCGCGTCGGCGACCACGCGGGTCCAGTCGGCGCTGCTCCGGGAGCCGTCGGCGAACCGGACCTCCCCTGGCGGCATCGGGCGGGAGCGGGCGGGCAGCACGGGGTCCACGCCGGCGACGGTGGTCATCCACCAGGTCCCGTCGCGGTGGCCGACGACGACCTCCGGGACCACGAGCACGGAGGTGGCCCGCTGCTCGTCGAACGCGAACGACCCGAACGCGACCAGCCCCGTGCCGGACAGCCGGACGTCGTCGTCGACGTCGCTGGCCTCCACCAGCGCCGACCACCAGTCCTGCGCCCGCTCGAAGCGGTCCGGCCCCTCGAGGTCGATGCGGGCCGCCTCACCCCAGCCGACCAGCCCCTCGCCGTCGCTCACCCACGCGAGCGCCCCTTCGGCGGGCAGCAGGTCCAGCAGCGCCCCAGGCGACGCGACGCGCACGGTGGAGACCGTGAGGAGCGCGAGCGCGGGAGCGGAGGTCACACCCCAGGATAGGAGCCGCAGGCCCGCTCAGCGCGCCGGCACGGGCCGTCGTGACGCACACCACGACTCAGCTGCCGGCCAGCTCACGCAGCGCCGTGACGGTCCGCCAGTTGCGGGCGGTGGCCTCGACCCCGACCTTCAGCCGCGCCAGGCCCTTCGCCTTGTGCACGCCGAGGGCGTAGTCGCAGTACAGGACCCGCTCCCCCACGACGACCCGCTCGGGCAGCAGCGCCTCGTGGTCGATCCTCGCCACGAGGGCCGGGTCGGGGTCGCCGGACAGGAACGCGACGTGGAAGTGCTTGGGGTCCAGGTCGGTCCAGGGGCTCGCCTCGACCACGCGGGCGAGCTCGGCCGCGGTGCGCACCATGACCGGCACCTGCAGGCCGCGGTCCGCCAGCGCCGCGGCCGCGTCGCGCTCGAGGGCCGCGTCCGTTCCCGGGCGGTCGAGCACGGCGTTGCCGCTCTGGACGTACGTCTGCACGCCCTCGCCGCCGACCCCCTCCAGCACCGCCCGCAGGTCCGACATGGAGATGCGGTTGTGGCCGCCGACGTTGACGCCCCGCAGCAGCACCACGAGGCGGGTCATGGCCGAACACTAGGGCGGTGCGGCGCCCCGCTCCTGCTCCTGCATCACCAGCTCGTCGAGGTCCTTCAGCCGGCCCAGGCCCGTCAGCGGCTGCCGCATGCGGTGGTTGTCCTGCAGCCGGCCCGCGTTGCGCTCGAGGAACGCCCAGTAGCCCGCCGTGAACGGGCAGGCCGTCTCACCGACGCGGACCTTCGGGTCGTACGCGCAGCCGCCGCAGTAGTCGCTCATCCGGTTGATGTACGCGCCGCCGGCGGCGTACGGCTTGGTCGTCATGACGCCGCCGTCGGCGTGCTGGCTCATGCCGGTGACGTTCGGCAGCATGACCCAGTCGTAGCCGTCGACGAAGACCTCGTGGAACCAGGCTGTCACCTGCTCGGGGTCCCAGCCGCGCTGCAGGGCGTAGTTGCCGAGCACCATCAGCCGCGGGATGTGGTGGACCCAGCCGCGCTGGCGCAGGTCCCGCAGGACCGACGACAGGCAGTTCGCGGTGACCTCACCGCCGGCGTCCAGGGTGCGGAACCACTCGGGCAGCTCGCTGTGAGCCGCAAGGGAGTTCCGCTCGCGGTAGCCGTCCGGCACGTGCCAGTACAGCGACCAGACGTACTCCCGCCAGCCGATCACCTGGCGGACGTAGCCCTCGACGCTGTTGAGCGGCGCGCAGCCCTCCCGGTAGGCCTGCTCGGCGGCGTGCACGCACTCCAGCGGGTGCAGCAGACCGAGGTTGATGGCGGGCGACAGGGCGCTGTGCGACATCCACGGGTCCGCCGCGAGCATCGCGTCCTCGGTCGGGCCGAAGTGGACGAGGCGGTGCTGCACGAAGTGCTCGAGCGCTGCCGTGGCCTCCCACCGCGTCGCCGGTGCCCAGCGCGGGTGGTCCTCGCCCACGAAGTCCGCGAGGCCGTCGCGCTGCCACCTGTCGAGGTCCTCGCGGACCTGCGCGTCCACGTCGTCCTCGCCCGGCCACCAGGGCTCCTCGAGGCCGAGCGTGGCGCGCTTCGGCGGTGGCTCGCGGTTGTCGTGGTCGAGGTTCCACCGGCCGCCGGCCGGCTCGTCACCGTCCATGAGCAGTCCGTAGCGCGTCCGCTGCCAGCGGTAGAAGTCCTCCATCAGCAGGCGCTTCCGCCCGCTGACCCAGGCGCTGAAGTCCTCGCGGGTCGTCGCGAAGCCGCGCCCCTCGGGGAGTACCTCGATGCCGCGGTCGCGCACGAAGCGGTCAGCGGCGTACGACGTGGGCTGCACCACCGACAGCGGCTCGTCGAGCTGGCGCAGCGCCTCGTCGTAGGTGTCGACCTGCAGGTAGACGGCCTGCTCGCCGAGCTCCAGCGCGCGGTGGCGCAGCGCCGAGAGCAGCAGGTGCGCCTTGGCGCGGTGGAAGCGCCGCCTGCGGAAGACCGCGCGCGACTCCACCAGCAGCGCGGGCTGCCCGGGCTCGTCGAGGAACTGCGGCCCGAGCTGGTCGGCGAACAGCCAGCGTCGTGTCGTCACGCCGTCAGCGTGTCAGCGGTCGCTCAGGGCCGCGACCCGTACCGGCGCCGTCAGTTGACGAGGCGCTCGTGGCCCTTCCAGTACTGCTCGCGGAGCTTGAACTTCTGCACCTTGCCGGTGGCCGTGCGCGGGATCGCCTCGCGGATCTCCACCGACGTCGGCGCCTTGTAGCCGGCGAGCCGCTTCTTGCAGTGCGCGATGAGCTCTGCCTCGTCGGCCTTCTCGCCGGCCGCCAGGACGACCAGCGCCTTGATCGTCTCGCCCCACTTCTCGGACGGGACGCCGATGACCGCGACCTCCGCCACCGCCGGGTGGCTGAACAGGCAGTCCTCCACCTCGATGGACGAGACGTTCTCGCCGCCGGTGATGATCACGTCCTTCTTGCGGTCGTGGATCGCGAGGTAGCCCTCGTCGTCGATGCTGCCGCCGTCTCCGGTGTGGAACCAGCCGCCCTCGAGCGCGTCGGCGGAGGCGTCCGGCTGCTCCCAGTAGCCCTCGAGCACGGTGTTGCCGCGGGCGAGCACCTCTCCGGTGTCGGAGACGGAGATGCGGGTGCCGAGCGCCGGCATGCCCGCGCGGCCGAGCCGCTTGGCCCGCTCCTCGGCCGGGAGCTCGTCCTCCTCGGCGCGCCGACGGTTGACGGTCAGCAGCGGCGTGGTCTCGGTGAGGCCGTAGATCTGCAGGAACTCCCAGCCCAGCTCCTCCTCGACGCGCTGGATGGTCCGGCTGGGCGGCGGCGCCCCCGCGACGATGACGCGGGTGCGGTCGCGGCCCGGGACGGGGCCGTCCCAGTCGGCAGCGGCGTCGAGCACGGCGGTGACCACGGCCGGGGCCGCGCACATGACCGTGACGCCGTACTTCTCCACCCGGCGCAGGATCTCGGCGCCGTCGATCTTGCGGATCACCACCTGCGGGACGCCGAGGCCGGCCATCGCGAACGGCATCCCCCAGCCGTTGGCGTGGAACATCGGCAGGGTGTGCAGGTAGACGTCGCGG
>JBKJQM010000122.1:0-5068 GCA_046594005.1 Mycobacteriales bacterium | reverse complement strand
GCGGCCCTCCCGTGCGGCGGCGGCTTTCGCCTGCTCGACGAGGGCATCAGGCAAGTTCAACGTGGTGCGCATGCAGATGAGCATACGAAGGGATCTGCCGGTCTGCCTAGCCCGTTGACGGTTGTCCGGAGTCGGGGCCGCCCGGGTGTCGAGCGCGAGCCTGGAGCTGTGTCAAGGGTCGTCCGCAAGTCTGTGGACGATCGAAAGTGCCTGTGGACAAGCAGGTTTCGTTGTGCAAAGCGTTGACAACCGATGACGGACCGGTAGACTCGAACACATGTTCGACAGCGCTCGCGTGGAGGAGGACGTCTTCGGCACGCCCCTGTCCACCGCGCCGGTCT
The DNA here is from genome assembly GCA_046594005.1 of Mycobacteriales bacterium. GTDB lineage: Bacteria > Actinomycetota > Actinomycetes > Mycobacteriales > SCTD01 > SCTD01. The sequence goes on along the minus strand of JBKJQM010000122.1, from coordinate 4,727 downwards.
CCCTCGCCGCGGTCGTCGCAGCGGAGCAGGCAGCGCAGCGAGTGACGTCACAGCAGATGGCGGCTCTGGTGAGCGCGGTCGACGCGGTGCTGGCGCAGGTCCCGGTCGAGCTGCCCGAGCCGCAGGCCCTGGCCGACGCCGCCGAGCTGATGGCGCAGATCGAGCGGCTGCGGGCCGGGCTGCTGGGCCGGGTCGCTGACGTCGACACCCGCAGGCTGTACCGGATCGACGGCGCGCCGTCGACGACGTCCTGGGTCGCGGCGCAGCAGACGTCGCTAGACCGCGGGGAGGTGGCCTTGTCTCGCCGACTGGCCGCGCTGCCGACGCTCGATGCGGCGGTGCGCGACGGGCAGCTGTCGATCGCCTCGGCCGAGCAGGTGGGCAAGGCGCTGAGCAAGCTGCGTCGCCACGTCGACCGGCCCGACGGGCTGATCGACGGCCAGGACGGCGAGCAGTCTCTGGCCGGCGTCATCGGGCACGGCGCCCGGATGGTCGTCTGCCAGGCGCTGGGCAGCCTGGCCGACGACGACCCACGGCTGCAGACGCTGATGCACGATCTTGCGCAGGTCGTGGAGCTCCCGGTCAGCCAGTACGCCCGGCTGGAAGCGACGTTCGTGCTGGTCGCCGGGCGGGTCCAGCCGGTCCTGCTCCGCGGGGCGCTGGGACAGCTCGTGGACGCGCTGCTGCCCAACGAGTTCGAGAAGCGCGCCGCAGACGGACATGACAACCGCGGCTTCGGGCTGGCCCGCAAGCACGACGACAGCGGTTTCGTGGTGACCGACGGCGATCTGGACCTCGAGCTCGGCGAGCTGCTCTCCGCGCTGATCGCGGCCGAGATGGCAGGCGACCCGGACAACCCGGCCGACACCCAGGCCTTCCAGCAGCTGCGCGACGACGGCTGGGAGTCCGGCGACGAGCTGCCCGGGCCCGGCTGCAGCGGCCCGCGGTCGCTGCGGCAGCGGCGGCACGACGCGCTGAAGAACGGCATCCGGCGCTACCTCGACTCCGGGATCGCCGGCACTCGCGAGAAGGTCGCCCCGCACATCGGCGTCTTCGTCGGCGTCGACGCACTCGCCCAGCAGCCCGGCGCGCTGCTGGCCGTCTCCACGACCACCGGACGGCGGCTGCCAGGCAGTCTGGTCCGCAGCTGGCTCTGCGACAGCGCGCTCACCCGCTTCGTGGTCGGCCTCGGCAGCCGCGTCCTCGACATCAGCCACACCGAACGCACCCTCAGACCGCACGAACGCCAGGCCCGTCGCATCGAGACCGGCGGGATCTGCCAAGCCTGGGGATGCGCCAGACCCGGACCGATCCCGCACCATCCGGTGATGTTCTCGATCTGCGGCAGCACGAGCATGCGCGACACGGTGATGCTCTGCGACGCCAGCCACCACGACGTGCACGTCGGGAAGAAGACCATCCGCCTCAAGGACGGCCGATGGCTCGACGAGAACGGCTGGACCGGCGGGCCAGCCGCATGACGCGGCAGCGGTCGGCGATGGCCCCCGCCGACCGGGCGGGACGCCCTGCTGCGTGCTCTACCGCCGTGACCCGGCAGCGCGGCGGCGCCGGGACCGACGAGGTCCCGACGGCGCCGTGGTGGGCTGCTGCGCTGGTGCGGTCAGGACGAGGCCGACAGCCGCGTGCGGCTCCACAGATCGTGCGGCTGCCGCCCCGCAGGGGTCTGCCCTGCGCCAGCGTGTGGTCATGGCCGGACACAGGAGGCACCATGACGTCCATGACCACGTTGCCGTTCGGGCGACCGCTCACCCGGGCCGATCTCGAGGACCTGCCCGATGACGGGCACCGCTACGAGCTCATCGACGGATCGTTGATCGTGAGCCCCTCGCCGAGGCACGGCCACCAGACCGTCGTGGGCAACCTCCACCTGCTGCTCCGGTCCGCCTGCCCGGCAGAGCTCCAGGTGGTCCTGGCGCCCTTCGCGGTGGCGCTGGCCGACGACACCGAGGTGCAGCCCGATCTGCTGGTCGCCCAGCGGGAGCGGTTCACCGACAAGGAGCTGCCCGGCCCACCCCTGCTGGCGGTCGAGGTGCTGTCCCCCAGCACCCGCCGGGTCGACCTGCTGCTCAAGCGCGACCGGCTGCAGTCCGCGGGCGTGCCGTCGTACTGGCTGGTCGACCCTGACGCCCTCGTCGTCACCGTCCTCGAGCTGGTCGACGGGCACTACGAGCAGGTGGCCGAGGTCGGCGTCGACGAGGCCTTCGACGCACTGCGGCCCTTCCCGGTGCGGCTCGCGCCGGCCGGGTGGTGGGACTGAACCCCTACAGCCGGAAGACGTTCTCCCCCGGCGCGAGTGCCGCCCGCGTGTCGAGCACGAGCGTTGCGTCGCGGCGTACGGCGTCGAGGTCGAAGTCGGCGTGCGGGGTCAGGACGACCACCGCGTCGTACGACTTCAGGTCCGTCAGCGGCACGGCCACGAGGCGTTCGGCGTCCAGGACGAGGGACGGCACGTGCGGGTCGGCGTACGACACGTCGGCGCCCTTGCGGCGGAGCTGGCGCATGACCTCGATCGAGGGTGACTCGCGGCAGTCGGCGACGCCGGGCTTGTAGGCGGCGCCGAGGCACAGGACCTTCGAGCGGGACAGGGCCAGGCCGTTGTCGTTGAGCAGGTCGCCCAGGCGGGTCACGACGTAGGACGGCATCTGCGCGTTGATCTCCTGCGCGAGCTCGACGAAGCGGAACGTGAAGCCCATCTTGCGCACCCGCCAGGACAGGTAGGACGGGTCGACGGGGATGCAGTGCCCGCCGACGCCGGGGCCGGGGTAGAACGGCATGAAGCCGAACGGCTTGGTGCGGGCGGCCTCGATGACCTGCCACAGGTCGATGTCGAGCTCGCGGCAGAACACCGCCATCTCGTTGACCAGCGCGATGTTGACGTGCCGGAAGGTGTTCTCGAGCAGCTTGGCCATCTCGGCCTCGCGGGTGCCGTCGACCTGCACGACGGTGTCGACGACCTGGGCGTAGAAGTCGACGGCGGCCTTGGTGGAGCGCTCGTCGACGCCGCCGACGACCTTCGGGGTGTTGCGGATGCCGTACGTCGGGTTGCCCGGGTCGATCCGCTCGGGGGAGTAGGCGAGCAGGAAGTCGTCGTGGCCGGCGCCTTCGACCAGCAGCGGGGCGACGACCTCCTCGGTCGTGCCGGGGTAGGTCGTGGACTCGAGCACCACCAGGTCACCGGTTGACAGCACGGTCGCGACGGCGCGGGCGGCGCCCTCGACAGCGCCGAGGTCCGGCATCCCCTCGCGCAGCGGCGTCGGGACGCACAGGACGTACGTCCCGCAGTCGGCGGCGTCCGCGGGGTCAGACGTGAAGGAGAGCCCGGGGGTGCGCACGGCCTCGTCCGGGACGTCCTCGATGCCGCTGCGACCCGCGCGCAGGTCGGCCACCCGGAGCGGGTCGACGTCGTACCCGACGACCGGCACGCCGGACTCGGCGAGCGCCACCGCGAGCGGCAGCCCTACGTAGCCCAGACCGACGACGCAGGCGGAGGAGGTCACTCCGCCAGCGTAGGACGGCTCAGTAGGCCGGAAGCCCGCTGCCGAACGCCAGGCACGCCATCAGCACGACCGCCGCGAGCACCGTCCCGGTGACGCTCTCGAAGCGCTCAGCCGTGCTCACGGAGACCAGCTGGGACCACCCGCCGGCGAGGACACCGGCGAAGGCGACGACCGCACCGGCGTCGTACGCGCCGGCGATCGCCAGGCCGAGTCCGGCGACGGCCAGCACGAGCGTCCCGGCGGCGAACAGCTGGTCACGGGCCCGCAGGTCGACCTGGGGCAGGTGCAGGGTGGTCATGGGGCGCTCCTCGGCTCGGCTCGCGTGATCGGACGAGCGGCGCGGGAGCAGGGTGCCGTGACCGGACGATGCGCCTGCCGCCACGGAAGATCAAGGCCTCAGCGCAGGCGGACGCCGAGCTCCCGGTAGGTGGATCGCGCGCGGAGGTCGAGGCTCAGCAGCTCGAGGTCGTGCTCGACGGCCGTGGCGCCGACGAGGGCGTCGTAGACCGAGCCTCCGCTGATGCCCAGAGCGGGCAGGCGGACGAGCAGCTCCGCTGCCCCCGACGCACTGAGGAAGGCGGTCGCCGGGAACGCCGCCAGCACCCGGCCCGCCGCCGCCGGCGAGAGTCGCGCCGGCGGCGGCAGCCGAGTCAGGACCGACAGGCACTCGAAGGCGGCGTGGCCTGCGAGCCCGAGTACGTCGTCCCGGACCGCCGCCACGGTCGCTGCGTGCTGCTCGTGGTCGGCCACCACGAGGCTGATAGCCGCGCTGGTGTCCAGCAGCAGCGCCGGGCGGCGGCTCAACGCTGGTCGGCCCGCAGAGCCCGGACGTCGTCGGTGGTCAGCGTCTTGCCGGAGGCCGGCACAGTCAGTCGCCCGTCGACCTCGACCAGGGCGTCGGACACGACCGGCTCGACCCGCAGGCCGGCACCGTCGACGAACACGTCGACCTCGCCTGGCTGCAGGCCGATGCTGTCGCGTAGCGGCTTGGGAAGCACCAGACGGCCTGCCTTGTCGATGGTTGTGCGCATACCATCAAGCTACCATTGCGCTGGGACATGGCAGACCCCGAGCCACTTCCACCTCCGGGGAGATGGGCCGGCTGGACGGGCCGGCGGCTCGGGGTCGGGTGCCTGTTGCGGATTCGCCGTACGCCGTAGGAAGGCGCGTGGTGAAGACCAGCAAGCGGTCCTTGCTACGGCGTCCTAG
>JBKJQM010000059.1:0-5558 GCA_046594005.1 Mycobacteriales bacterium | reverse complement strand
CTGGTAGGCGTGCCAGTGCTGGCGCTCGTCGACGTCGCCGGGGTTGAACTTCCAGTGCTTGGTCGGGTCGTCCAGGCGGGCCAGCAGCCGCTCGCGCTGCTCGTCCGGCGAGATGTGCAGCATGACCTTGAGGAGCACGACCCCCTGGGCGGCGAGGTCGGCCTCCCAGGCGTTGATGCGGTCGTAGCGGGGTTCCCACTCGGACTGCGGCACGAGGTCGTGGACGCGCACGACCAGGACGTCCTCGTAGTGGCTGCGGTCGAAGACGCCGATCAGCCCGGCGGACGGCAGCGCCTTCTCGACCCGCCACAGGAAGTCGTGGGACAGCTCCTCGGCCGTCGGCTTGCCGAACCCCGTGATGCGCAGGCCCGAGGGGTTCATCAGCCCGGCGACCTTCTTGACCGCCCCGCCCTTGCCGCTGCAGTCCATGCCCTGCAGGACGACCAGGACCCGGGCCTTCCCGCCGGTGCGGCCGTTCGCGAACAGCCGCTCCTGCAGGTCGGCCAGCTCCTCACCGACGGCGGTCAGCTCCTCGAGCGCCTTCTCCTTGCCCTTGCCGGTGCCGGGCGTCGAGCCGGGGTCGACGTCGACCAGGCTGACCGGGCCGCTGCCCGGGACGATGCGGAGGAGGTCGCCGACGCTGCCCACGACGGTCAGCCGGCCGGGCTGGCGGTGGGGGCCGCCTTCGGAGCGGTGGACCCTTGCGGCGTCGCCGACTTCAGCGCGGCGAGCAGCGGAGCGCCGTCGCGCACGGCGGCGCCCGTCGGCGCGACGACGGCCACCTTCGTGCCGAAGTCGTACAGCTCGAGGGTGGTCGTCGACGTGATCGGCTTCCCGCCGGTCGCGGCCGTCGCAGGCAGCTCGACCTTCTGCACGAACTTGACCAGCCGGCCCTCGTCGTCGAGGTACGCGTCGAACGGGACGGTCTTGAGGTCGGCCCCGCGCAGCACGGACTGCAGGACGGTCTTGGCCGAGCCCTGCGCCAGCGAGACGGCCTTCTGGACGTCGTACTCGCCCGCGTAGTGGGTCGTCTCGGCGTCGCGGACCTTCTCCGTGCCGACCTCCTTGACGTCGCTGACGGCCTGCAGCGCGGCCAGCGCGGCCGTCGGGTCGGTGCTCCCGCCGAGCGAGGTGCCCGCGACGTCGCTGAGCTTGAGCTTGTAGAAGACGCCCGGCTGCTGGGGCAGCTGCAGGTAGAGCGCGTCGCCGAGGATCCGCTCCTCGATCTTGCCGCCACTCGCGGCCGAGCCGTCGGCGCCGGGGACCTGGAAGGACAGCGAGCCGGTCTTCTTCGTGTAGTCGTAGACGCCCTCGCCCGAGAACGCGACGTCCTGACCGTTGACCTGCGTCGCGCTGACGAGGCTGATCTTCGAGGTGCCCGCGCCGCTGGACTTCGCGGCCGACGCCGCCACCAGGGTGTCGGCAGCGGGCCCGGAGGCCTGCGTGCTGCCGCCGTCACCACCCCCTCCGCAGCCGGCGAGCAGCGCGGTGCCGAGGACGAGGGCGGACAGGCGACGGGCGTACGGGGGCGCAGCGAGCATGCCTCCAGTCTCCCACCCGCCGGTGTGGTGAGCGTGAGGCCCTCAGCCGAGGATGGCCCGCAGGCGGGTGAGCGCGGCCCCGTGGTGGTCCTCGCCCTCAGCCACGGCGCTCCACCAGCCCAGCTGCTGCGCGGTGCGGCGACGGTGGCAGTTCGCGCAGCGCACGTCGCAGAGGGCCAGCTCACGGGCGACGGTCTCCCAGGGCGCTCGGAAGACCAGGCGGGAGACCACGTCTCGCTTGAGCGCCCGATCGCGGTGGTCCAGGTCCAGCACCCGAAGATCAGCCTCGCCGCAATCGACGCACGGGTTCTCGAGCAGGTAGGCGGTGAGCCGCCTGCGGTTCTCCGCCGTGCGCACGGCGTTGCGGCGCCGAACCTCGGCGACGTGACCGTCCTTGTTCGCGAGGTACCAAGCCGCCCAGCAGCCACGGCACCGTGGCTGGCGGCCGTCGGGCGACGCGGTGCGGCGGGCGAAGGCCTCGAGCGGCAGGTCTTGCCGGCAGACGTTGCAGCGCTTGGCAGCAGTCACGGCAGGATCGCGCCAAGTCGACTCAGAGCGGCCGCGTGGTGCGCTCCCGCGACCCCCTCGGCGAAGACCCGGCGCCAGCTGCGGGCGCGCTCGGCTGTCACCCGTCGGTGACAGTTCGAGCAGCGCACCGAGCACGTGGCGATCTCGTCGAGCACAGCCTTCCAGGAGCCTGCACTGCCCATCAGCACCGTCACGTCGGCGAGCTTCTTCGTCCCCACGTCGTGGTCGAACTCGAGAACGCGCACGTCGGTCTCGCCGCACTCGACGCACGGGTTCAGGCGCAGGTGCTCGCCGATGCGCCGCTGGTACTCGCGTCGGACCCGGAGGTTGCGGGCGGCGACGTTGCGCTTGTGCTCGACGCGGTTGACCTCGTACCAGGCGCGAGCACGTGACCGGCACCGTGCCTGCAGGCCGTCGGGCGAGGTCTGCCTGCGGTTGAAATCTGTCGGGGGTCGCCACTCGTGGCAGGTGCTGCAGCGCTTCTCGTCCATCCCCCGAGAATGGCACCGGGCTAGGACATTTCGGGGTGGGCCGTGTCAGGCTCGAACTGACGCAAAGACGGATTAAAAGTCCGCTGCTCTACCAACTGAGCTAACGGCCCCATGGCCAGGGTAGACCCGTTACAGCGCCGTCCCCACCTGGATCCGGAAGCCGGTCCGGTCGGCCCGGTACCAGGCGGTGAAGGACTCGAAGGGCTGGCCGGTCTGGTCGGTGTTCACCGATGACAGCCGCAGCACCGGCGCCCCGGTCCGGACCTGCAGGAGCCGGGCGGTCGCCCTCGCGGCCCCCTCGGCCTCGACCAGCCGGGACCCGCCGTGAGGCTCGACGCCGTACACCTCGGCCAGGACGTCGTACAGGCTCGCCGCCGACAGGTCCGCCTCGACGAGGCCGCCGAAGCGGGACGCCGGCAGCAGCGTCCGGGCGAAGCAGACCGGCTCGCCGTCCACCCGACGCAGCCGGTCGAGGCGCACGACGCTGCCTCCGGTGGGGACCCCCAGCAGCGCGGCGTCGTCCGCGGGCGCGAGCACCTCCTCGAGCGCCAGCACCTCCGTCTCGACCGTCTTGCCGAGCTCGGTCATCTCGTCGTGGAACCCGCGCAGCTCCTGCACGACCAGCTCGGTGCGCCGCGGACCGCGCACGAAGGTCCCGCGGCCCTTCTCCTTGCGGACCAGCCCCTCGGCGGCGAGCTCGCCCAGCGCCTGCCGGACGGCGGTGCGGGAGATCCCGAAGAACTCACCGATCTCGTGCTCGGAGGGCAGGTGGCGGCCCGGCGCCCAGTCGCCGCTCTCGATGGCGACGCGGAAGAGCTCGGCGAGCTGTGCGTAGTACGGCACGGCCCCGCTACGTCGGATCGCGGTCCGCGGCAGCAGCGCCGGTCCGCGCTCGAGGACCTCACCTGGCATCCTGTGATGACAGCACGACAGGACGCCCCGCGCCAGGAGGTGAGCAGGTGCAGCCCGAGCAGGACCTCGCGACGGCCTTCGACGCACTGGACACCGGGGCGCCGTTCGACCTCGGCAGCGCGCGCCGTGGGCTGGCCGACATGGTGGCGCTGAACACCGAGCGCACGCACGTCGCACACGTCGAGGACCAGGAGGTCGCCGGCGTACCGGTCCGCACCTACCGCGACCACGACGCCGACGCCGACGCCGACGCCACGGTCATGCTCTGGCTGCACGGCGGCGGCTGGGTGAGCGGCACCCTCGAGAGCGCCGACGGCCTGTGCCGCGACCTCGCGGTCCGCTCCCGGGCCACCGTCGTCTCGGTGGACTACCGCCTCGCCCCGGAGCACCCGTTCCCGGCGGCCCTCGACGACTGCCTCGCCGTCGTCCGGGACGTGGCCGGCCAGGGGCAGCTGGTGCTCGGCGGCGAGAGCGCCGGCGCCAACGTGGTCGCCGCCGCAGCGCACCTCCTGCGCGGCGAGGTCGACGCCGACGTGCTGATGCTCGTCAGCCCCGTCCTCGACGCCCGTCTGAGCTCGCCGTCGGTCAGCGAGTTCGGCACCGGCCACGGGCTGACGGCGGAGTTCCTACACCGCTTCGTCGACCTGTACTGCGGCGCGGCCCATCCGGCGGACCCGCGCATCTCGCCGCTGCTGGAGCCGGACCTCGCCGGCCTGCCGCCCGTGGTCGTCGTGACGGCCGGTCGGGACCCGCTGCGCGACGACGGCGAGCAGTACGTCCAGCGCCTCCGCGACGCCGGCGTCCCGGTGACCCATCGCCGCTTTGAGGAGATGGTGCACGGCTTCCACGCCATGGGCCGCTTCACGCCGTGCGCCGACGAGGCCCTCGACTGGGCGGTCGACGCGGTGCGCGCGCAGCTGCGCGGCTAGCGTCCTGCGCGTGCTCGTCCTCGTCACCGGCGGCGCCGGCTACATCGGCGGCCACGTCGTCCGCGCCCTGCTCGACACCGGCCACGACGTCCGCGTCCTGGACGCCCTGCTGCCCGCGGTGCACCGAGACGGCTGGCCCGCCTCCCTCGACCCGCGAGCCGAGCGGGTGCACGCCGACGTGCGCGACGAGCAGGCGCTCGACGGCGTGGACGCGGTGGTCCACCAGGCCGCCATGGTCGGCCTCGGCGTCGACCTGCAGGACCTGCCGCTGTACGTCGGCCACAACGACCTCGGCACCGCCGTCCTGCTCGCCGCGATGAACCGCGCCGGCATCGGCCGGCTGGTGCTCGCCAGCTCGATGGTCGTCTACGGGGAGGGGCGGTACTCCTGCAGCGAGCACGGCGTCGTACGCCCCGGGCCACGGGCCGAGACCTCCCTGGCTGCAGGCGACTTCGAGCCGCCGTGCCCCGTGTGCGGCGCACCGCTCCAGCCGGGGACCGTCCCGGAGGACGCGCCGCTGGACCCGCGCAACGTCTACGCCGCCAGCAAGACCGCGCAGGAGCACCTGGCCGCCAGCTGGGCCCGCGCGAGCGGCGGCACGGCGGTGGCGCTGGGGTACCACAACGTCTACGGCCCGCACATGCCCAAGGACACCCCGTACGCCGGCGTGGCCAGCCTGTTCCGCAGCGCCCTGCAGCGCGGCGAGGCACCACGGGTGTTCGAGGACGGCGGCCAGCGCCGCGACTTCGTGCACGTGCGCGACGTGGCCCAGGCCAACCTGCGCGCCCTCGACGCCGGGACCGCGGGTGCCCTCACGCCCTACAACGTGGCGAGCGGCGTCCCGCACACCGTCGGCGACCTGGCCCGCGAGCTGGCGCGGGCCTGCGGCGGGCCCGAGCCGGTCGTCACCGGGCAGTACCGGCTCGGCGACGTCCGGCACGTCGTCGCCTCCGCGGACCAGGCACGTACCGGGCTGGGGTTCTCGGCCCAGATCTCGTTCGAGGACGGCATCGACGAGTTCGCCACGGCGCCGCTGCGTGCCTGACGTCGTCCTGCCCTGCCTCGACGAGGCGGCCGCCCTGCCGTGGGTGCTGGGCCGCATGCCGCTCGGCTACCGGCCGATCGTGGCGGACAACGACTCGACCGACGGGTCCGCG
>JBKJQM010000058.1:0-8944 GCA_046594005.1 Mycobacteriales bacterium | reverse complement strand
CGCGGGAAGGTCGAGTTCGAGGCGGCCGAGGAGGGCCGCGAGCTCGAGGTGCTGCACCACCTGCTGCGCAAGGCGACCGCCGACGCGTTCCGCGCGCTGCTCGCCGGCACCGACCTGACCGGTCTGCAGGGCCGCTTCGACGAGGGCGCCACCGTGGAGACCGGCGACCTGGTCCCGGCCGCCGACCTGCTCGGACGTCTCGGCACCGTCCCGGGTCTGGCCCAGGTGCTCGCGCGCCTCGGCATCGAGGAGGAGTCGCCGGGCCTCGCCGCCGCGGCCGTCGAGTTCGCCCTCGAGGGCCTGCACCTCAACCGCCGCCTGGCCAAGGACGAGGTCGGCGGCCGGACGGTCTACGGCGGCTGACGTGGAGCCGGCTCCCGCTCTCGACTCCCTCGCCCTGCGCCGGCGCGTCCTGCTGACCGCGGCGGTGACGTTCGTGTGCCTCGTGCTCGCCGCGGTCGTCCTGGACGCCGCGTCGGGGCCGCCGTGGCTGATGCTCCCGTCCCTCGTGCTGATCGCCGTGCTCGTGGTGCGCCCGCTGATGAAGCCGGTGTTCGAGGCCAACCGGCTGCGCAGAGCGCTGGCCTATCAAGCCTTCTTGGACGGCAAGGGCGGCGACCGTGGCTGAGGACCGGACCGCCGACGAGGAGCAGAAGCCGCGGTACGACAAGGCGGCGCGGCGGGCCGAGCGCGCCCGCATGTACCGCCTGTCGCGGCTGCCGTTCCTCTACGACTTCGCCCTGCGCGGGTCGTGGCAGGTGCTTGCAACCGGGACGCTGCAGATCGTCCTCGTGCTGGTCGCCGTGCTCGTGCCGGCCAAGCTCCTCACCGGCGACTGGCTGCCCGTGGGGGTCGGGATCGCTGTGCTCGCAGTGGCTTTCGCCGTACAGGGCGTCAACCGGTACGTCAACGCGAAGGCGGGCCGGCGATGAGCAGCGCGGCGTACCGCTACGGCTCCTGGTCCGGCGGGCGCGACCCGCTCGAGCCGCCGTACGACGTCGCCTCGGCGCTGGACGCGATCGGCGAGGCGGTCCTCGACGGCGCGAGCGCCCGCCAGGCCCTGCGCGACCTGCTCCGCCGCGGCGCCGACGGCCTGCGCGGCCTGGACGACCTGCGCCGCCAGGTGGCCAAGCGGCAGCGGCAGGCCCGGCAGAAGGGCCAGCTCGACGGCACCCTGCAGGAGGTGCGCGAGCTGCTGGACAAGGCCCTCGAGGCCGAGCGCCGGGAGCTGTTCCCCGACCCGTCCGACGCGGCCCGGATGCGAGAGCTGGAGCTCGACACGCTGCCGAACGACACCGCCCGCGCGGTCCAGGCGCTGAAGCCGTACGAGTGGCGCAGCGCCGAGGCGCGCGAGGCGTACGAGCAGATCGACGACCTGCTGCGCCGGGAGGTCCTCGACAGCCAGTTCAAGGGCATGAAGGACGCGCTCGAGAACGCCTCGCCGGAGGCGATGCAGGCCGTCAAGGACATGCTCGCCGACCTCAACGCGATGCTCGAGGCGGACGCCCGCGGCGAGCACACGCAGGAGCAGTTCGAGCAGTTCATGGCCCAGCACGGGGAGTTCTTCCCCTCTCAGCCGGAGACGCTCGAGGAGCTGGTCGACGACCTCGCGCGTCGCGCGGCGGCCCATCAGCGGCTGATGGACTCGCTCACCCCGCAGCAGCGCCAGGAGCTCGGCGAGCTGATGCAGGGCGCCATGGACCTGGACCTCGCCGCCCAGATGGCGCAGCTCGGCGACAGCCTGCGCAACGCGCGCCCGGACCTGCCCTGGGGCGGCCGCGAGCGGATGCGCGGGGAGCAGGGCATGGGGATGGGCGACGCGACCACCGCGCTCGAGGAGCTCGCCGACCTCGACGACCTCGAGGCTGCCCTGGGGCAGGACTACCCGGGCGCCTCGCTCGACGACGTCGACGAGGCCGCGGTGCAGCGCGCGCTCGGCCGCGGCGCCGTGGACGACATCGCCGCGCTGCGCCGCATCGAGCGCGAGCTGACCGAGCAGGGCTACCTCGTCCGCGACTCCTCGGGGCGGCTGGAGCTGTCCCCGCGGGCGGTGCGCCGGGTCGGCGCGACCGCGCTGCGCAAGGTGTTCTCCAAGCTCGACGCCGGAGGGCGTGGCGGCCACGACGTGCAGGACGCCGGCGCCGCCGGTGAGGCGACCGGGTCGAGCCGCGCCTGGGAGTTCGGCGACGAGCAGCCGCTCGACGTGGTGCGCACCGTCCGCAACGCCGTCCTCCGGTCTGGGCCGGGTGCGGTCCGCCTGCACGTGGAGGACTTCGAGGTCGTCGAGACCGAGCGCCGGACCTCCGCCTGCGTCGCGCTGCTGGTCGACCTGTCGTTCTCGATGGAGCTGCGCGGCACCTGGGGCACCGCCAAGCAGACGGCGCTGGCGCTGCACTCGCTCGTGACGACGAAGTACCCGCAGGACGCCATCGAGATCATCGGCTTCAGCGACTACGCGCAGGTGCTGTCGCCGGAGAAGCTCGCCGGTCTCGACGCCCAGCGCGTCCAGGGCACGAACCTGCAGCACGCGCTGGTGCTCGCCGGCCGCCACCTGTCCAAGCACCCGGACAGCGAGCCGGTCGTCCTCGTGGTCACCGACGGAGAGCCGACCGCCCACCTGACCCGCAGCGGCTACGCGGAGTTCTGCTGGCCGCCGCTGCCGGAGACCCTCGAGCTGACGATGGCCGAGGTGGAGCGGGTCACCCGGCGCGGCGCCACCATCAACGTGTTCATGCTGGACGACGAGCCGCGGCTGGTCGACTTCGTCGAGGGACTGGCGGCCCGCAACGGCGGCCGCGTCTTCTCCCCCGACCCCGACCGGCTCGGCGAGTACGTCGTGAGCGACTACCTGCGCGCGCGTCGCGGCCGCCGCGGGCGCTGATCGCAGCAGGAGATCACCCTTGCGCGGCGAAGACAGCGGGCGACGCACGCTCTACCGTGTGCGCTCCCAGCGTCGAGGAGTCAGCAGATGCGCAACGCCCCATCGTTCGGCAGGCTCGGCGGCCGTGCAGGTCTCGTGCTCGCCGGCCTCGGCCTGCTGGCCATCGGCATCGGCTACAACGGCGCTGCCGGCCAGCTGTCGATCCTGGCCCAGATCCCGTACGTCGTGTCGGGTGGCCTGCTCGGCATCGCGCTGGTGATCCTCGGCGCGGCGATGCTCGTGGTGCAGGGCGCCCGCGAGGACCGGGCGATCCTCGAGGCCAAGCTCGACCTGCTCGCCGAGGCGTTCCTCGAGGGCTCCGGCCGCGCGGCCGCCCCGGGCGCCCCCACCGACCTGTCGAGCCTGGTCGTCGCCGGCTCCGCCAGCTACCACGTGCCGGGCTGCCGGCTGGTGGACGGCCGCGAGGAGACCGACTACCTGACGCCCGAGGAGGCCCGCGAGCGCTCGCTCAAGGCCTGCCGCGTCTGCCAGCCCGACGCCGCGTCCACGGACGTCACCGTCCGCTAGCGGCCATCGCGTCGGGAGCCGGCCCCGGGCGGAGCCGGGCCGACGGCGGGGTGCCGGCCGGTCAGACGGTCTCGGGCACCCTGAGCTGCGCGATCTCCACGTCGAACTCGACGACCTCGAGGACCTGCAGCTCGTTCTCCTCCACCGCCGTGCGCCGCATCGACGTCGCCGAGGCCCGGCTGTCGACCATGTCCTGACGGGACGCGTAGGTCACCGACGACACTGCACGACCGGTCTCGCGGTCGACGAACAGGCTGGCGCTGCAGAAGCCGGGCAGCTCCTCGATCTGAGGGAGCACCGCCGCGCGGTAGCTGTCGATGGCCCGGTCGACGCGCGAGACGTCGCCCCGGGTCCAGGAGGCGCGCAGGCAGGCACCCGGCTCGACGTCCCGCACGCGGTGCAGCGCCGCGATCTCCCAGACGTCGACCGTCGCCTCCGCCCCGATCACCTGCGCACCGCGAGCCCGCAGCCCGCCGACGGCCTCGTCGCTGGCCCGCATGGACTGCTCGTCCCGCCAGCCCGCCGAGATGATCATGCGGCCGTTGTCCTTGTTGGCGATCAGCGACAGCCCCGTGGAGCCGTCGAGCCTGTCAAGGGCCGGGACGACCTCGTCCCGGACGAACGCGATCCCGTCCTGCACCCGCGCCGGGTCGGCCGTGAACGTGCTCGAACGTGCGTACATGGCACCAGCTCCTCACGCCGCGGCGGCGCCTCGGCGACGTCGCCGATCGGCCTGACTCTGCTCCGGAAAGCAGGCAGCGGCAAGGGCCGCCGGGACGGACCGGCCGCGACGGCGCGCTACGACGCGGCGTCGGACGCCTCACCGAGGTAGGTCTTGCGCAGCTCGCCGGACGCCTCGAGCTCCGCGCCGCGGCCGTCGAAGGTCAGCGACCCCTTCTCCATGATGAGCGCCTGGTCGGCGTAGGGCAGCACGCCGACGTTCTGCTCCACGATGATCACCGTGGTGCCGTCGTCGTTGATCTGCGACACCACCTGGAACACCGTCTGCGCGAGCTTCGGCGACAGGCCGAGGGACGCCTCGTCGATCATCAGCATGCGCGGCTTGCTCATGATGGCGCGACCGATGGCCAGCATCTGCTGCTCGCCGCCGGACAGCGTGCCGGCCAGCTGGTCCTTGCGCTCGTCGAGGCGGGGGAAGTAGCCGAACACCTGCTGGACCGTCTCGCCGACGGCCTTCTGGTCCTTGCGGACCCAGGCGCCGAGCTCGAGGTTCTTCAGCACCGACAGGCCGGGCCACACGCGGCGACCCTCCGGGGAGAGGGCGACACCGGCCCGGACGATCCCGGGGGCGTCCTTGCCGGAGATCTTCTTGCCGTCGAAGCGGACCTCGCCGCTCCACACCGGGAGCACGCCGGCCAGGCAGTTGACGGTCGTGGTCTTGCCGGCGCCGTTGAGCCCGAAGATGACGGCCGTCTCGCCCTCCTCGACGCTGAACGAGATGCCCTGCAGCACAGGCAGAGCGCCGTAGCCGGTCCGCAGCTCCTCGACCTCGAGCAGGCTCATGCGGAGTCGTCCTTCCGGGCGGCGGGGCGGCGCTTGGGCCGCGGTCGCGGGGCAGGGACCTCGGCGTCACCCGAGGGCGCCTCGAGGGCGGGCTCGACCACCGTCGAGCTCACCCGGGACCGGCGCGGTCGTCGGGCCGGCGCGGCGACGGGGGCGACCGGCTCGTCGTCGTGGTGCGCGGCGGCTTCCTCCGTCAACCGGTCGAGCTCGGCGTCCTCGTCGGTCTCCGTCGTCTGCTCGAGCGCTTCAGGGGCCTCGCCGCCGAGGTAGGCAGCGACGACCTCCGGGTGGGTCTGGATGACCGACGGGCGACCCTCGGCGAGCAGCCGTCCGAAGTTGAGGACGTACACGTGGTCGCAGACGCGCAGCACCAGGGGGACGTGGTGCTCGATGACGAGCATCGTCAGCGCGAACTCCCGGCGCAGCGCGAGGAGCCGTTCGCCCAGTTCGTCGGACTCGTCCGGTCCCATGCCCGAGGTCGGCTCGTCGAGCAGCAGGATGTCGGGGTCGGTCGCCAGCGCGCAGCCGAGCTCGAGCAGCTTGAGCGTGCCGTACGACTGCCCGCCGACGCGCTTGTCACGGATGGCCGAGAGCCCGAGCAGGTCGAGGATCGCCTCAGCCTTGGCCGTCAGCGTGCGCTCGGTGCGCAGGCTGCGGCCGGTGCCGATCAGGCCGCTGGCGGCGTCGTAGTCGACCTTCGCGTGCTGCGCGGTCTTGAGGTTCTCCAGCGCGGTGGCGCTCTTGACCATGCCCACGTTCTGGAAGGTGCGGCCGAAGCCCATGCGCGCCTTGACGTGCGGCGGCGCCTTGGTGACGTCCTGGCCCCGGTAGGTCACCGACCCGGTGTTCGGCGTGTAGAAGCCGGTGATGCAGTTGAAGGCCGTCGTCTTGCCGGCGCCGTTCGGGCCGATCAGGCCGACGATCTCGTACTCGTTGACCTCGAGGCTGACGTCCTGGAGCGCCTGCAGTCCGCCGAAGCGGATCGACAGGTCGCGTACCTCGAGCACCGACGTCCCGCTAGGCGCGCGCACTGGAGCCCTCCACCGCGGCGGGGCCGCTGTCGCTGTCGCCGTGCAGGGAGAACGGCTTGCCGGACAGCCAGCTGGTGAACGGCCGGATCTGCTGGCCGATGCCACCGGGGTACTGCACCAGCGTCAGCAGCAGACCCAGCGCGCCGACGAAGCCGACGGCCGAGCTGTCGAAGTTGGCCTGCGCGGTCTCACTGCCGAACGACACGGTGCGGATGAGGAACTCCTGCACGCTGCCGACCCAGGTCTCGTCGAACAGGAAGGACAAGGTCGCGAACAGCGTCGCTCCCAGAACGACACCGAGGCGGGAGCCCAGTCCGCCGACGACCGTCAGCAGGACGAAGGTCAGCGCCAGGTTGAAGCCGAGCCCGGAGGCCGTGACGATGCCGAGGCGGTACGCCAGCAGGGCGCCGGCCACGCCGGCCAGTGACCCGGACAGCACGAAGGCGAGCAGCTTGTAGGCGGTGACGTTGACGCCGAACGCCTCTGCGACGCGCTCGTTCTCCTTCAGCGCCAGCAGCGCGCGGCCCGTCTTGCTGCCGAGCAGGCGGTAGTCCAGGTAGAGCGCCACCAGCAGGAACGCCAGGCAGAAGTAGAAGAAGTTGCGGTCGTCGAACAGGAACTCCGGGCGGTTCGCGGGCTGCCCTGCGCCGGCGTTGGTCAGGAAGGACACCTCGAACAGCGACTCCTCGAGGGTCAGCCCGAACACGAGCGTGATGAGCGCGAGGTACAGACCCGTGATCCGCAGGGCGATGACGCCCATGAGCAGCGCTGCGAGGGCTCCGCACAGCGCGGCCACGACGAACGTCGCGGCGAAGGGAACGCCCCGGACCGTCAACGAGTACGCGGCGGCGAAGGCGCCGATGCCGAAGAAGCCGTTGTGCCCGAGCGAGAGCTGGCCGGTGTAGCCGATGAGGATGTTCAGGCTCAGGCCGACGATGGCGAAGATGCAGGCGTCCGCGGCGAACGGGGCGTAGGTCTCGTCAGCCGGCATGCGCACGAGCACGAAGTACGCGACGACGAGCACGACAGCGATGCGCGGCAGCCAGCGCACGGCACCGAACTGCCGCCCGCGCGTCGCGGGCACGTCACTGGGCAGTGCCGCCACCGGGGCGGTCGTGGTCATCAGGTCTCCTTGCCGAGCAGGCCCGCGGGCCGGACGAGCAGGACGGCGAGCAGGGCCACGAACAGCGTGACCTTGCCGGCGCCCGGGATGACGTCCTGCGGGATGTTGGTCGCCGCCACGGACTCGATCACACCGATGACGACTCCGCCGACGAACGCGCCCGGCAGGGCCGTGATGCCGCCGAAGACGGCAGCGGTGAAGGCCGGCACGAGCGCGAGCGAGGTGAGCAGCCCGGGTGCGATGACGCCGTTGGTGCCGCTGAGCAGGATCCCGGCGATGGCGCCGAGCAGACCGGCGATGGCCCAGGTGAGCGCTGACGTGCGCTCCACGCTGATGCCGACCAGGCGGGTCGCCGTCGGCTCCTGCGACACCGCGATGATCGCCGTCCCCGTCCGCGTGCGACTGAAGAACAGCGCCGAGGCAGCAGCCAGGACACCGAGGACGACCACGATCAGGCCGCCGAGGTTGGTGATGCGCAGCGCGCCCGACTCGATCAGGTTGCCGTCGAGGATGCGGGTCGCGGGGCGCGAGCCGGGTCCGCTGAGGAAGCCCTCGATGGCGAACAGGAACAGGAACACCCCGGCGGTCGCGACGACCACGGTGACCTTGGGCGCGTCGAACAGCGGCCGGATCACGATCCGCTCGATGGCCAGTCCCAGCAGCACTCCGGTGCCCAGTCCGAGCAGGACCGCCACCCACACCGGGCAGTTCGGGAAGGGACCGGTGCCCTGGTCGGCGAAGGCCGTGATGAAGGCGGCGAACGCGCCCATCTCGGCCTGCGCGAAGTTGAAGATCCGGCCGCTCTTGTAGAGCAGCACGAGCCCGAGGCCGAGCAGCCCGTAGATGGACCCCTGGACGACTCCCGAGATCGCGGGGACGACGAGGTCCAAGGCGACTACGTCCACGACAGGCCCCTTCCGCGAAGACGGCCCGTCACTTCTGGTAGGTCTTGATGGTCTTGATCTCGCCGGTCGTCCCCTGGCACGTGATCTTGTTGGCGTAGGCGGCCGAGCCGCCGAAGCGCGAGCCCCCGTTGTAGGAGACCGGGTTGGCGAGACCGCCGCGGACGCTGGCCTTGGCCAGCGCCTCCGTGAAGGCCTCGCGCGACAGCGGACCCTTCACCAGCGCGAAGGCCTGCTCCAGCTGCTGCATGCCACCCCAGATGCCGGCCTCGATGTCGTCCTTGAACGGCGGGGCGCCGGCCGCCTTGGCCTGCGCCGCGGCCTTGTCCTGCGTGGGGTGCAGGTAGAAGCCCTTGTACTGCGCCGCGCCACCGCGGCAGGCCAGGTCGGCGACGGACTGGATGCCGAAGGACGGGCCGGGGCCGGTGTAGGTGGCAGTCGGGTACTGGTTGACGCACTGCCCGAAGAACAGCGGCTGACCGAGGAAGTAGATGGACTCGTAGCCACCGCCGCGCAGCTGGGTGCCCAGAGCGGCGCAGTCCCGCGGCGCCTTGTCAGTGAGGTAGACGTCCTTGTCCGCACTGAAGGCACCGGCCTTGCCGGCGACCCCGGCCCTCTTCAGCTCGGCCACGATCGACTCGCGGGCGTCGGCGAAGTTGGGCGTGTTCGTGATGACGACGGCCCACTTCTTCTTGAGGAAGCCGTTGTCCGCCGCCATCTTGACGACGAGGGGGGACTGCTGCTTGTAGGTCAGCGAGGTGGCGAAGTAGTTCGGCAGCGCACCGAGACCGGCCTCGGTGACTCCGGAGGACAGGTAGGGCACGTTGCCGCGCCGCAGCACCTGGCTCTGCGCGCAGGCCTGGATCTGGTCGGTGCCGGCGCCGCCGATGATGACGAAGGCCGTCTTGGCCGCGGC
>JBKJQM010000521.1:0-5874 GCA_046594005.1 Mycobacteriales bacterium | reverse complement strand
GTGCCCTGCGCGGCGGTCGCTCCGGCCGGCACCCACCACAGCCGGAACAGCCCCATCACGTGGTCGATGCGCAGGCCACCGGCGTGCCGAAGCACGCCGCGCACGACGTCACGGAAGGGCAGGTAGCCCAGCTCCCGCAGGCGGTCCGGCCGCCAGGGCGGCAGGCCCCAGTCCTGTCCCTGCTGGTTGAACGAGTCCGGCGGCGCGCCGACGGTCGTCGACAGGGCGAGCGCGTCCTGCAGGGCCCAGGCGTCGGCCCCACCGGCGTCGACCCCGACAGCGAGGTCGTGCACGACGCCCACGGCCAGGTCGCGGCCGAGGCCCGAGAGCTGCTCGTCGACCAGCAGCTGCACCCAGCACCAGAAGGAGATGCGCTCGGCGCACGTGTCGTACGCCTCGCGCACGGCCGGCGTGTCGGGGCGCTGCAGGTCCTGCGGCCAGGACTGCCACGGCGTGCCGTGCAGCTCGGCCAGCGCGCAGAACAGCGCGAACTCCTCGAGCGGCTGCCCCCGCTGCTCGCGCCAGGCGGCGAGCTCCTGCCCGCGGTGCAGCGGCCAGAGCAGCTCGAGCGCCGCTCGCTTGGCCGCCCACACCGGGTCGCGCGGGATCCGCTCCGGGTCCGCCGCGGGCTTCAGCGCGTCCACGGCGGCGCGCACGTCGTCGGGGGCAGCGGCGTACTCCGGGACGTCCTCCACGTGGAGGTAGACCGCGGAGCGGAAGCGCCGGCTGGACGGGGAGTACGGCGACGGGTTGAGCGGCGCCACCGGCGTCTCGGCGTGCAGCGGGTTGAGCAGCACCACCCCGGCGCCGTCCGCCGCGGTGCTCTCGAGCACGGTGCGCAGGTCGGCGTAGTCGCCCATCGCCCAGGACCGGGCGCTGCGCAGCTGGTACAGCTGCACCATCCAGCCCCAGGTGCGGTCCAGGCCCTCGGGCAGCTCGAGCCGGGCGGGCGCGACGATGAGGACCGCCTCGTCGGTGCGGTCGCCGAGGACGGCGCGCAGCCGGTGCCAGCCGAGCGGCAGGTCGGCCAGCGGGACCGCGCGGCGCACCAGCGCCGCGGAGCGTGCGACGACCGGACCGGCCAGACCGACGGCGACGGTGCCGCCGTCCTCGAGCACCACATCGAGGCGCACGTCGGCGTCCTCGGGAGCGTGCACGTCGACGACGCCTGTCCGACCGCGGACGACGACGGTGTGCGGGACCAGCCGGCGCCAGGGCGCCTGCTCGGTCTCCTGCAGGGCCCGCGCGACGGCCGCCTCGCCGTCCGCGTCGATGCCGACGGCAGCGAGGGCGGCGACGACCGCGGTGTCGGAGACGGGGACCGAGATGCCGGACCAGTCCAGGTAGGAGGTGGCCACGCCGTGGGCGGCCGCGAGCTGGGCGAGGGTCACCGCGCGCTCCTGCCCGGTCGACCGGGGCTCACGCGTCGGTGCGCAGCCGCGCCCAGAGCTGCAGGTCGTGGAAGGCGCCGGCCCGCCACTGGGCCGACCGCACGACGCCCTCGAAGGAGAAGCCGGCGCGGCGCAGCGCGGCCTGCTCGGGGACGTTCGTCACGTCGGTGCTGGCCTGCACCCGGTGCACGCGCGTGGTGGTGAACAGGTAGTCGGCGAGCAGCCGCTGGGCCCGCCCGCCGTGGCCATGGCCGCGGCCCTCGGGACGCAGCGAGATGCCGATGTCCAACGCCTGCGAACCCGCCGACGGGCCCCAGCCGACCGGGCGCCAGGACACCGTGCCGAACGGGACGTCTCGTGCGTCGGTCACCACCAGCTCGCCCCCGCCCGGCGGCGGGGGCAGCCGCGCGCAGTGCTCGAGCCCCGGTGGCAGCGGTCCGGAGAAGTCCTCGTACGGCGATGCCGGCTCGGCGTGCCAGGTGTCCAGCAGCGCGTGCTCCTCGGGACGCGGCGCCCGCAGCCGGGTCGTCGTCACCAGAGGTCCGGGTGCCGGTCCCGCCAGGGCCGGGCCTGCTCCAGCTGGGCCGACAGCCGCAGGAGCGTCGCCTCGTCGGCCGGGCGGCCGACGAGCATCGTGCCGACCGGGAGTCCCTCCGGGGTCCAGTGCAGCGGGACGCTGACCGCCGGCTGGCCGCTGGTGTTGTAGACCGCTGTGAACGGCGTCCACCCGATCATGCGGCCGAACTCCGCGCGCGGGTCACCAGCCGCCTGGAACCAGCCGACCGGTGCGGGCAGCCCGGCGAGCGTCGGCGTCAGGACGACGTCGTACGCGGACGTGGCCGCGATCGCACGCCGGCTCGCCAGCTGCAGGGCCGCCATCGCGGCGGTGAACTGGGGAGCGGTGGTAGCGCGGCCGCGCTCGCGGAGCCACCGGGTCAGCGGCCGCAGCTCGCCCTCGCGCGCCGGGTCGACGGGCATGCCGGCGGAGCTGACCGCCCACACCACCTCGAAGGACGGCACGAGCGACGGGTCGAACGGCGAGTCGATGTCCTCGACGTCGTGGCCCAGATCGGCCAGCAGCGCGGACGCGGCGTCGTACGCCTGGAGGACCTGGGGGTCAAGACCCTCGGCGGACAAGCCGTTCTCGCAGTAGCGACCGATCCGCAGGCGCCCGGGCGCCTCGTCGCAGGCCGACAGGTACGACTGCGCCGGCGGCGGCGCCCAGTGCGGGTCGCCCGGCATCGGGCCGGCCATCGCGTCGAGCATCGCTGCGGCGTCTCGGACGGTGCGCGCCAGCGGGCCGTTCGTCGCCAGCCCGGTCACATCTCCGACGATGGGACCGGCGCTGATGCGGCCCCGGGCGGGCTTGACGCCGAACAGCCCGCAGACGCTGGCCGGGATGCGCACCGAGCCCCCGCCGTCCGAGCCCTGCGCGAAGGGCAGCAGCCCGGCGGCGACGGCTGCGCCGGCGCCACCGCTGGAACCGCCTGCGGAGCGGCTCAGGTCCCACGGGGTCCGGGCCGGCGGCGCGACCTCGGGCTCGGTGTAGCAGGGCAGGCCGAACTCCGGGGTGTTGGTCTTGCCGAGGCTGATCGTGCCCGCAGCGCGCAGCTTCTCGACGACGAAGTCGCTGTGCGGCGGGACCAGGTGGGCGAACACCGGCGAGCCCAGCTTCGTCGGGACGCCGGCCACCATGTTGAGGTCCTTGATGCCGATCGGGACCCCGTGCAGCGGCGGCAGGTCCTCCCCCGCGGCGACGGCGGCGTCAGCGGCCGCGGCCTGCTCGCGGGCGGTGTCGAGGGTCAGCGTCACGAAGGCGCCGACGGCCGCGTCGTGATCCGCGATCCGGGCCGCGTAGTGCTCCACCAGGTCGGCCGCGGACGTCTCGCGGGAGCGGACCGCCGCGGCCTGCTCGAGGGCAGACAGGTCGTGCAGGGACGTCATGGCGCGCACCGTAACGGCAACGCGCTGGATCACGACCTGGTCTGGCCCTGCCGGCCCCGGGTGGAGGAGCGCACGCTGCGCGAACGGGAGCGCATCCGGCGCGCCCCTGTCGGCTAGGCCGGCTCCTCGAGCTCTTCGGGCAGGCCGTCGAGGTAGGGCCGCCAGCGGGGGTCGACCCGGCGCGCGCCGACGACCCGCCAGGCCGAGCCGGTGGGAGCGATCGGCCTGGTGCGCAGGCGCCAGCCGAGCTCGGCGATGCCGCGGTCGGCCTTGACGTGGTTGCAGCGACTGCAGGCCGACACGACGTTGTCCCAGGTGTGGGGTCCGCCCCGGCTCTTCGGCACGACGTGGTCGAGGCTCGTCGCCGGCGCGCTGCAGTAGACGCAGCGCCCGCCGTCACGGGCGAACACGGCCTTGCGCGTCAGGGGCACCGTCTCGCGGTACGGCACCTTGACGAAGCGGGCCAGCCGTACGACCACGGGCACGGCCAGCACCGTCCGCTCGCTGTGCAGGACGCCGTCACCGTCGGCCACCGGCACCGCCTTGCTGGTGAGCACGAGGACGGCGGCCCGGCGGCCGGACACCACGCACAGCGGCTCGTAGCTCGCGTTCAGCACCAGTGCTGGAGTGTCCGTGCTCGCCATCCGTCCTCCTTCGGCTCAGCATGACCGACAGGGCCGGGATGCGCCACGCCCTCGGCGCGACGACGATCCGGGCATGGCGCTGCTGCTCGTCCACGCTGCGGCGACCTGCGCTCTCGCGGGCCTGGTCTGGCTGGTGCAGCTGGTCGTGTACCCGTCGTTCCTGCTCGTCGGGACGACGCCCGCGTGGCCGGCGGTGCACGCCGCGCACACGCGCTGGATCACGCCGGTGGTCGCGATCCCCTGGGCGGTGCAGGGCGTCTCGCTCGCACTGCTCCTGCTGAGGGGCGGGCTGACGCCGCTGCTCGTGCTGACGGGGGTCCTGGCGCTGACCACCGTCCTCGTGACCGTCGTCGTCTCCGTCCCCCTGCACTCGCGGCTGGGCCTCGCCTACGACGAGGCAGCCGCCGTGCGGCTCGTCCGGACGAACTGGCTGCGTACGGCGGCGTGGACCGGCGGCGCGATCTGCGCCGTGGTGCTGGCCGCCTCCTAGGGTCGAGGGGTGCCCAGCCCCTCGTACCCCTCTGCCCCCCGGCTCGACCTCGTCGAGGTCCTGCACGGCCGCGAGGTCGCCGACCCGTACCGCTGGTTGGAGGACGTGGACGCCCCGGAGGTCCGGGAGTGGTCGTCGGCGCAGGACGCCCTCGTACGCGCCCACCTCGACGCGCTGCCGGGCCGGTCGCGGTGGGCGGACCGGCTGGGCGAGCTGCTGGCGACCGGCGCCGTCGGGACACCCGCCTGGCGCGCCGGCCGGCCGTTCTGGACCCGTCGCGAGCCGGGGCAGGAGCACGCCGTCCTGCTGACCCGCGAGGCAGACGGGACCGAGCGGGTGCTGCTGGACCCGGTGCAGGTCGACCCCAGCGGGGCCACGACGCTCGATGCCTGGGCACCCTCCAAGGAGGGCACCCGGCTGGCGTACCAGCTGTCCTCGGGCGGCGACGAGGAGTCGATGCTGCACGTGATGGACGTGGTGACGGGAGCTGCGCTCGACGGCCCCGTCGACCGCTGCCGCTACTCCCCGGTCGCGTGGCTGCCCGGTGGCGACGAGCTCTTCTACGTGCGTCGCCTCGCCCCCGGTGACGTGCCCACCGGCGAGGACCAGTTCCACCGGCGGGTGTGGCGGCACGCAGTCGGCACGTCCCCCGACCAGGACGTCCTCGTGTGGGGCGAGGGCCTGGACCTCACCCACTACTACGGCTGCTCCGTGTCGCAGGACGGGCGCTGGCTGCTGGTCACCGCGAGCGCAGGGACCGCGCCGCGCGAGGACGTCTGGCTCTTCGACCTCGTCGCAGGCGGGCCGCCCACCGAGGTGCAGGTCGGCGTCGACGCCCGCTGCTCGCCGTGGATGAGCCGCGACGGCCGGCTGTGGCTGCTGACCGACAGGGACGCACCACGGGGCCGGCTGTGCGTGGCGTCGCCGGAAGCGCCCACCGCATGGGAGACGGTCCTGGCGGAGGACCCGGAGGCCGTCCTCGAGGACGTCGCCCTGCTCGACGAGGGCGTCGTCGCCGCGCTGCGCAGCCGACACGCCCTGTCCGAGATCGCCCTGCACAGCGGTCATTCGGTGCGTCAGCTCGAGCTCCCGGGGCCCGGCTCGGTGTCCGGGCTCTCGACGGAGCCGGAAGGCGGCAGCACCGTGTGGTTCGACTTCACCAGCGCCACGACGCCGTCCGAGGTGCGCGCCGTCGACGGAACTACCGGTGGGCAGGTGGTGTGGGCCGCGAGCCCCGGCGCGGTCTCGCTGGGCGACGTGGTCGCGACGCTGCACGACACGACGTCCGTCGACGGGACGACGGTGCGCCGCTGGGGGAGAGGACCTGGAAGCGCACCGTCGTCCCGTCGACGGACGTCGTGTCGTGCAGCGTCGCGACCACGTCGCCCAGCGAGCCCCGGCGCGG
>JBKJQM010000385.1:0-21697 GCA_046594005.1 Mycobacteriales bacterium | reverse complement strand
CGTCCGCCGGGTCGGCTCCGCGCAGCAAGGTCTCCGCGCACGCCCGGATGCCTGCCATGGGCGTACGCAGCTGGTGCGCAGCATCTCCGAGGAACCGCCGCGTCGTCTCCTCGGAGGCCCGCGCCTCGTCGAGCGCCTCCTGCAGGGCCCCCAGCGTCCGGTCCAGCGTCTCAGCCATCCAGCGCTGCTCGGTCACGTCGCGAGCGATGGCGGAGGCGGCCACCACGCGGCCGTGCCGGTCGTGCACCGGGGAGATGACCGTCGACACCGGCAGGTGGGTGCCGCCGCGGGTCGTCCACTCGGCGTCCCAGCCGGCTGTCCGCTCGCCGTGGCCCACGCGCTGGAGCGCCTCCGCCAGCTGTGGGCTCTCTGCCGGTGGCACGATCAGCGAGATGTGCCGGCCCGCTGCCTCCGCTTCCGGCCAGCCGAAGATGCGTTCCGCGGCGGGGTTCCAGGTCAGCACCCTCCCCTCGAGGGTCGTGGTCACGATGGCGTCGGAGGAGCCCTCGACGACGGCGGCGAGCCGGGCCGCGGCGTCCTCGGCCTTGCGCCGCACGGCGACGTCGCGGACGAACACGTGCACGACCGACCCGCCTCGACGGTCGACGCCCCAGACAGTGCACTCCGCCGGGAAAGGGGTGCCGTCCTTGCGCCGTCCGGTCAGGACGAACGGCTCGGCCGACGGCAGTGGCCCCTGCGAGGCGAGCTCGGCCACCTTCTCCAGCAGCGGCGCCTGCTGCTGCTCAGCGACCAGGAGCGTCGCCGGCCGGTGGAGCACCTCCTCGCGGGTCCACCCGAACACCTGCGAGGCGCGTGGGTTCCAGTCCACGACGCGGCCGTCGGCGCCCACGCAGACGTACGCCTCCTCGGCCGCCTCCAGGACCTGGCGCCAGCGCGTCTCCATCGCGCCGCTGCGCCGCTCGAGGCCGGCTGCGACCACGTAGCCCGCCTCCAGGGCGTCGAGCACCTCGTCGTACGCGGTGGCGAGCCGGCCGAGGTCGGTGTGCGGGCGGTCCGGCCGGAGCCGCTCCCCGCGCAGTCCGGAGGTGGTCCGGCCGGCCGCCTCGACCATGTCATCGATCGGGCGCAGCGCCTGTCGTGCGGCGCGCCACAGCAGCAGGGCCGCCAAACCGAGTGCACCCGAGGACGTCAAGACCTGCAGCAGGGCCAGCCGCCTCAGCCCGCTGTCGACCCCCGACCTCGCGAACACCTCGACCGTGTCGCCCCCGTCCAGCCGGACGAGCCGCGACACGACGTCGTCGCCGCCGATCGTCGGCAGCCCCCCGGTCGACGGCGAGTCCGGGTCAGCGCCGAACTCGGCCCCGTCGGCCCCGCGCACCACCGCACGGAGCCCGCGCGCCTGCAGTCCCTGCGCCAGCTCGTCGAGCCCACCCCTCGTGGACCGCACGTCGGCGGCCTCGGCCAGCACGGCCCGCTCCCTGTCCCGCAGCAGCTGCGACAGCGAGCTGCGCAGCGACGACCCGTAGCCCAGGGACACGGCGACGTTGACGACCAGCAGGACCAGCGCCACCACCGCGACTCCCGAGGCGACCACGCGCCGCCGCAGCGGCGGGGTGGCGGTCACTCGCGCAGGACGTAGCCGGCGCCGCGGACCGTCTGGATGAGGCGGGGCCCGGCCGTCTCGAGCTTGCGCCGGAGTGCGCTCATGTGCACCTCGACCAGGTTCGTGTCGTAGGCGTCGAACCCCCAGACCTGCGTCAGCAGCTGGGTCTTGGACAGCACCCTGCCGACGTGCGAGGCGAGCATCGCCAGCAGGTCGTACTCGGTACGGGTCAGCTCGAGGGGCACACCGCCGCGTACGACCGTCCGGGCGCCGTCGTCGACGACCAGGTCACCGACCTGCCACGACCTGGACGCCAGTCGGCCGCTGCGGCGCAGGAGGGCCTGCACGCGGGCCAGCAGTTCGGCCATCGAGAACGGCTTGACGAGGTAGTCGTCGGCTCCCGCGTCGAAGCCGGCGAGACGGTCCTCCACCGCGTCCGCCGCGGTCAGGAACAGGATCGGCAGCGTGCTGCGGCCGCGCAGCGTGCGCGCCATGCCGTAGCCGTCCGGGCCGACGGGCAGGCGGACGTCGAGCAGCGCGAGGTCCGGCCGGAAGTCGTCGGCGGTAGCACCGATCGCCGTGCCGTCCGGGAGGGCCAGCACCTCGTAGTCCTCGCCTTTGAGGGCGATCTCCAGCGCCGAGCGGATCGGGTCGTCGTCCTCGACGACGAGCACTCTCGGTCGCTGCGTCAGCACGCGGCGCAGTCTTGCCGCCCGCGGGGCCTCCGGGCAAGGCAGGTGGCAGGTCAGCCAGGCGTTACCGGGTCTTCAGCCAGTCCTCAGGCTTCATGCCCATCCTCGACAGGGACGCAGGACGCGGATCCGGCTCGGTGCGCACGAGGGGGGTGCACCGCGCCGGGGTCCGCGGGCCGGCGGCTCAGGCCGCGCGGGTGCTGAAGCGCAGCACCGGTCCGGCCGGCGCGCACAGGCCCGCGGCGTTGCAGGCCCGCGCGCTCCACTCGTACGTCCGGGACGGCTTCAGCCGGCCCTCGCTCAGGCGGTACGACGCCCGGCTGCCGGAGGTCACCTCGACGCGAGCGCCGTTCGCGACGTCCCAGGTGGACCCGCCCGCGTTGCGGACGAAGAAGCTCGTCGTAAGCGTGCCGCCGACCCGGTCCCGGGCGAGACCGCTGAGCGTCGGCGTCAGCGCCGCCCCGCCCGTCCCCTGCGCGGGCGCCAGGGAGCTCATGGACAGGGGCGCGTTCGTGGTCCGCTTGACCTGCAGGAGACGGCGCACCGACGCGACGGCAGCGCTGCGCACGTACGACCCGCTGCCGAGGGCCCCGGCGATCGCGTCGACCAGCGGCCCCGGGCCGGTGTCGACGAGGACCACGTCGGCGCCGGCCTTGAGCGCGCGCACCGCCGCCTGCGCCGGGCTCAGCCCGGCGCCCAGCCGGATCGCGCCCATGGACAGCGAGTCGGTCATCAGCAGCCGGCCCGGACCGGCCTGCGAGCGCAGGTAGCGGTAGGCGTTCGGGGACAGCGTCGCCGGCGTCCCCCGCTCGGTCAGCCCCGGGACGTTCAGGTGGCCGACCATCACGGCGGGCACGCCGCCGGTCTTGAGCGCGGCGGTGAACGCCTTGAGGTCGCGGGACTCGAGCGTCGACAGCGGCGGGGTGGTCGCGGCGCGGTCGTGCGTGTTGTTCGCCTGGCCGTGACCGGGCCAGTGCTTCGCGACCGGGGCCACCCGTGCGGCGCGCATGCCGAGCGACCAGGCCGAGGCGTACGCGCCGGCCTTGGCGGGGTCGGCCGAGAAGGCCCGGTCGGTCTGCTCGATGTAGTAGCCGGGGATGCCCAGGTCGGTGACCGGTGCGAGGTCCATGTCGACGCCGAGCCGGGCCATGCCCGCGCCGTACGACGCGGCCAGGCTCCGCACCTGTGACGCGCTGCGCGTGCGGCCCATCGACTCCGCGGAGGGCAGCGCACCCAGCAGGGCCCTCAGCCGCTGGACCCGGCCGCCCTCCTCGTCGGAGGACACCATCGGCACGACCGTGCCGGCAGCCCGCAGGCGGGCCAACCGGGTGCGCAGGTCGCTCGGCGGCGTCCCGAACAGCACGACGCCCCCGAGCCCCTCGCGCACCCAGGGCAGCGCGTCGTCGGTGCGGCTCATGTCGTAGCCGGCGAAGACCAGCTGGGCAGCCAGCTGACGGTCGGTCCACGTCGACGGGTCACCGATCGGGGCGGCGGCCTGCGCCGGCGCGGCGCCCAGCAGCGGGACCAGCAGGGCGAGGGCAGGCAGGAGGCGCCGCATCAGGACTCCCGCAGCCACGAGTCGAACGAGCTTCCGGTCAGCCGCTCGTAGGCCTCGACGTACTTCGCCCGCGTCCTGTCGACCACGCCCTCGGGCAGCTCCGGTCCGGGAGCGGTGCGGTCCCAGCCGCTCGCGTCCAGCCAGTCGCGGACGTACTGCTTGTCGAAGGACGGCTGCGCCCGGCCGGGCGACCAGCCGTCGGCCGGCCAGAAGCGGCTGCTGTCCGGGGTCAGCACCTCGTCGCCGAGGGTGAGGACGCCGTCCCGGTCGTGGCCCAGCTCGAGCTTGGTGTCGGCGAGCAGGATGCCGCGCTCGGCGGCCAGCGCGGCCCCGCGGCCGTAGACCGCGAGCGTCAGCCGGCGCAGCTCGGCGGCCAGCTCGACGCCGACCTGCTCGACGACGGCGGCGTACGAGACGTTCTCGTCGTGGTCGCCGACGGCGGCCTTGGTGGCGGGGCTGAACACCGGCTCGGGGAGGCGCGATCCGTCCTCGAGGCCTGCCGGCAGCGACTCGCCGCAGATGCCGCCGGTGGCCGCGTAGTCCTTGAGGCCGCTGCCGGTGAGGTAGCCACGGGCGACGCACTCGACCGGGACCATCTCCAGGCGGCGGCACAGCATCGAGCGCCCCCGCAGCTCGTCGGCGTGCGGCTGCAGCACCTCGGGGAGCTCCGTCGTACGGGCCGTCACGAGGTGGTTCGGCAGCAGGTCGGCCAGCTGCTCGAACCACCAGACCGACAGCCCCGTGAGGACGGCGCCCTTGTCGGGCACGGCGGTCGGCAGGACGACGTCGTACGCCGACAGCCGGTCACTGGCGACGAGCAGCAGGTGCTCGTCGTCGACGGCGTACAGCTCGCGGACCTTTCCGCGGGCGACCAGCTCGAGCGGGAGCGTCACGTCAGCGCGGCCAGCCGCTCGAACACCGGGGCGAGCCGCTCGAGGAACCGCGCGGGGCTGCAGACCTCGTCCAGGCGCTTCTCGTCGAGCGACTGACCCGCCCCCTTCGCCTCCGCGGTGAGGGTCTCGCGGAACGGCGTGCCCGTCTCCCAGGTCTTCATCGCGGCGCGCTGGACGAAGGCGTACGCGTCCTCCCTGCTGAGACCGGACTCGACGAGCTCGAGCAGCACCGTGCTCGTGTAGATGAGGCCGCCGCTGCTCTCCAGGTTGACCTTCATCCGGTCGGCGTCCACGACCAGGCCGGTCACCAGGCGCGTCGTGAGGTGCAGCAGGTAGTCGGTCGCGATCGAGGCGTCCGGCAGCGCGATGCGCTCGGTGCTGGAGTGCGAGATGTCCCGCTCGTGCCACAGCGGGATGCCCTCCATCACGGGCACCACCTGCGCGCGCACGACCCGTGCCATGCCGGCGATGCGCTCGCTGGCGATCGGGTTCTTCTTGTGGGGCATGGCCGAGGAGCCCTTCTGGCCCTTGCCGAACGGCTCCCACAGCTCGCGCACCTCGGTGCGCTGCCCGTGCCGCACCTCCAGCGCGAAGGCCTCGCAGACCGTCGCGATGATCGCCAGCGCGCTGACCCACTCGCTGATGCCGTCGCGGATCACGACCTGCGTCGCGGCCGGGGCGGGGGTGAGGCCGAGCCGGGCCGCGATCGCCTGCTCGACGGCCGGGTCGATGTTCGAGTACGTCCCGACCGCGCCGCTGATCTTGGCGACCGCGACGGCCTCGCGCGCGCGCCGCAGGCGGTCGCGGCTGCGTGCCATGGCGAAGGCCAGGTCGGCCATCCGGTGCCCGAAGGTCGTCGGCTCGGCGTGGATGCCATGCGTACGGCCGACCTTCACGGTGTCCTTGTGCTGCAGGCCGAGATCGCGCATCGCCGCGACGAGGAGGTCGCACTTGGCGAGCAGGATGTCGGTCGCCTCGACCAGCTGCAGGGCCAGCGCGGTGTCGAGCAGGTCGCTGCTCGTCATGCCGAAGTGGACGTACGCGGCGGCCTCGCGCGGCTCGGTGTTGTCCGCCCACGCGGACAGGAAAGCGATCACGTCGTGCTGGGTGACCGCCTCGATCTCGGCCACTGCCTCCGGCGTCGGCGGAGCCGCGCGGCGTACCGGCTCCACGCTGTCCGCGGGCACGACGCCCGCTTCGGCGTGTGCCTCCAGGACGAGGACCTCGACCGAGCACCACAGCTCGTACTTGTGGGCCTCGCTCCAGACCCGCCCCATCTCGGGGAGGGTGTAACGCTCGATCACGGCAGTGCTCCTCGGTCGTCGGCGACGAGCGAGTCTCGCAGAAGAGCGTGACGTGACCCGTCCCACAGGGGTCAGGTGCTTGCTGTGGCTAGCACCGGGGAGGGAGTAGGGGAGCAGTCATGCACCCGAGCAAGGAGATCCTCAGATGAGCACCACGACCACGCAGGCCAAGAAGACCGCCGCCGACGCCAAGGCCACCGCGACCAGCGCGACCCGCTCGGCCAAGGCCACCACGACCAAGGCGGCGCGCACGACCCGCCGCGAGACCCGTCGTACCGAGGACGGCGTGACGAAGCACAGCCGCCGCGTCCTGAGCGCCGCGCAGGCCGAGGTGTCCGCCGTGGCGTCGCAGCCGACGCGCCCGCTGTTCTTCACCCTCGGGGTGCTGGACCGCGCCACTGCCGGCGTGAAGGCCCTGCCGGGCGCGCTGACCAGCTCGGTCACCAGCAGCCCCGCCCGCACGCGGAACCGCATCGTCGGCGTCTTCTCGACCGCCGGTGACCTGGCCGAGCGCGCGCAGCGCGGCTACACCGAGGTGGCCAAGGACGGCGAGTCGCTCGTCCGCTCCATCCGCCGCCAGGAGTCCACGCAGCAGGCCGTGAAGTACGCCGAGCGCGCGCAGACCCGCGTCAAGAGCTCCGTCCAGGATGCCGAGAAGGCGTTCGAGGCCGGCACCGAGGCGGCCGTCGAGGCCGTCAGCAAGCTCGGCTAGCAGTCCCGCACCTTCCCGGGGGCCCGACGCTCACCGCGTCGGGCCTCCGGCGTGTCCGGGGGTCGAGAGCGCGCTAACCCGGAACCCGGACTTCTCCGGCGACGGCCGCGCGGGCGATGTCCGTGCGCCAGTGCGCGCCGCGCAGGGAGACCGCCGCGATGCCGTCGTACGCCAGGGCGCGGGCCGCGCCGAGGTCCTGGCCCACCGCAGTCACCGACAGGACCCGCCCGCCCGCCGACACGACGCGGTCGCCGTCCGCGCGCGTCCCCGCGTGCAGGACAGTCACGCCCTCCGGCAGCGACCCCACCTCGACGGGGTCGCCGGTGACCGGGGCGGCCGGGTAGCCGTCGGACGCCACGACGACGGTGACCGCGGCGCCGTCCCGCCAGACCAGCGGGCCGGCCTCAGCCAGCCGTCCGGTGGCGCAGGCGTGCAGCAGCCCGGCCAGCGGCGTCTCGAGCAGCGCCAGGACCACCTGCGTCTCGGGATCGCCGAAGCGGCAGTTGAACTCGATGACCTGAGGACCGCTGGACGTCATGGCCAGACCGGCGTAGAGCAGGCCGGCGAACGGCGTCCCGCGCCGGGCCATCTCGTCCACCACGGGCTGCAGCACCTCGCGCAGCACCTGGTCGACGGTGCCGGCCGGCAACCAGGGCAGCGGGGCGTACGCCCCCATGCCACCGGTGTTCGGACCCTCGTCGCCGTCGCCGACGCGCTTGAAGTCCTGTGCCGGCAGCAACGGCACGACGGTGGTGCCGTCGGACAGCGCGAACAGCGACACCTCCGGGCCGTCCAGGTAGGCCTCCACGACCGCGGACGAACCGGGCTCGGCCAGCACGTCACGGGCGAAGGCGGTCGCGACGTCCAGGTCGCTGCCGACGTGGACGCCCTTGCCGGCAGCAAGGCCGTCGGCCTTGACGACGTACGGCGCCGGCGCGGTGGCCAGGTGCGTCGCGCACGCGTCGGCGTCGTCGAACACGTGGGCCGCCGCCGTCGCGACGCCGGCGTCCGCCATGACCTGCTTGGCGAAGCTCTTGCTGCCCTCGATCTGCGCCGCGGCCGCAGTGGGCCCGAAGACGGCGATCCCCGAGGCCTGCAGCGCGTCGGCCACTCCGGCCACCAGCGGCACCTCGGGCCCGACGACGACGAGGTCCGCCCCGACCACCCGAGCCAGCGAGACGACCGCCTCGCCGTCGGTGGCGGCGACCGGGCGGTTCTCCGCCACGGCCGCGGTGCCGGCGTTGCCGGGCGCGCAGACCAGGGCCTCGACGGCCGGGTCCCGGGACAGCGCGAGCAGGAGGGCGTGCTCGCGCGCGCCGGAGCCGAGCACTAGGACCTTCACCCGATCGACGCTAGCGGGCAGGGTTTCAGTGATCTTGCGAGAGGTAGATCATCGCGCTGTGGAGACCGCCGTGCTGCTGCACGTCCCCGAGGCCGAGCCGCTCGTCGGCGCCTGGCGCACCGAGGGGGACCCGGCTGCCGCGATGGGCATCCCGGCGCACGTCACGCTGCTGTACCCGTTCCTGCCGACCGAGCGCATCGACGAGGGCGTGCTGGCCGAGCTCTCGTGGTTCTTCTCCCACGTCGACGCGTTCGACGTGGGATTCCACGCGGTCCGGGAGTTCGCCGGCTCCGGGGTCGTCTACCTCGATCCGGTCGGCCACGAGCTCGACGACCTCGCGGCCTCGCTCGCGCGCCGCTGGCCCGAGACGCCGCCGTACCGCGGTGAGGTCGACCGGCCGCACGCCCACCTGACGGTCGTGCACACCGACGACTCCGACCTGCGGGCGCGGGCCTGCAAGGGCGTCCAGTCGGGACTGCCGGTCAGGGCGCGGGCCGCTACCGCCGAGCTCTGGTCCTGCGACGACGCCGGCTCGTGGAGCCGCGGGGAGCAGTTCGCCTGCGGCGACTAGGCCTTCAGGTCGACCGACCGCAGCCCCTTGCCGATGTTGCGCTTCAGGCCGAGGGCGACGACAGTGCCGAGCACCGGCGGTGCGCCGAACTCGATGGTCCAGCGCACCGTCGAGCCGCTGCCCTTCGGCGCGAACCGCAGCTCGCCGCGGTGGTCCTTGAGCGGCGAGCCCTTCGTGATGCGGTACTCCACGAGCTCGTCCGGCACGACCTGGATGACGGTCTCCTCGAACGCCGGCAACGGGCCGATCTTCAACCGGCGGACGGAGCCGACGCCGTTGCGGCTGGTGTCCCCGTCCCGCAGCCGGCGGATGTCGGCGCCGAGCAGCGGACCCAGGTGCTCGTGCTCGGACAGGAACGCGAAGACGCGGTCCACGGGAAGGGCGAAGTCGTGCACGATCTCGACGCGCTGCATGGCCGGACCCTAGCGAGCCAGCGCCGCCCGCAGCATCGCGGCCTTGGGAGCGCTGCCCATGACCGCCAGGTCCTCCCGCAGCGTCGTGGAGCCGTCGAGGAACCGCAGCACCCGCTCCGTCGGCTGCTTCTCGAACAGCCCAGCGAAGAAGCCGGCGCCGTCCAGCACCCCCCCGTCGAGGGCGCGCAGCATCAGCGCGTCCATGGCCAGGTGGCGGCGGGAGTACGCGGCGGGCGGCTCCGGGTCGCGGCCCTCCCGCAGCGCGTCGGCGACGCCACGGGCCTGGCGCTGGGCGGCCGAGAAGGTGTAGCCCGTCGAGGGTCGCGTCGCGCCGCCGGCCGCGCCCAGCCGGAACACCCGCTCACCGACGCGGCGGGGGAACGGCGCGTCCGTCATCGGGATCGCCCCCTGCTCCACGTCGAGGACCTCGAACGGCCCGAGCTCCAACCGCAGCGCCCACTCGTTCAGCGCCGACTCGTACGCCTCCGTCGGCCACGCCTCGCGCGAGAACAGCGTGTGCTCCACGAGCGCCTCACGCGGCGACGTCGGCAGGACGTAGCCGAACGCCACCCCGCCCGGCGGCTGCTCGGTCCGGAAGTCCATGAGCCCGGCGACCGACGGGTCGAACCGGTCCTGCTCGGTGCGCACGAACCAGCCCCGGAAGTGCTGCAGCAGCGCGACGCGACCGGCCCGCGCCGGCGCCGCCGGCCGGGTGTCGAACACCCAGCGACCGGTCACGTCC
The DNA here is from genome assembly GCA_046594005.1 of Mycobacteriales bacterium. GTDB lineage: Bacteria > Actinomycetota > Actinomycetes > Mycobacteriales > SCTD01 > SCTD01. Next base: position 11,906 of record JBKJQM010000385.1, on the reverse strand, counting down.
GCACCCTCGACGACTCCGCCTGACGTGATCTCGGCGACGGTGGCCTCGACCCGGCGTACGGCGGTGCGCGCCAGCCGCGCGGACATCACCCGCTCGTAGTCGCGCGAGCGCACCATCGTGTAGTCCAGCGGCGCGAGGTCGTACGTCCGTGCGCGGCCGTCGTGCGCGTGCACCGAGATGCGCGTCCAGCGGGCGCTCACCGCCTCCTCCCAGCCGGTCGGTCCGACCTGCCAGGAGCACCACGTCCGCTCCGGCGACCGGACCGGTCCGGGCGGTGCCTCGACGAGGACGACGTCGGAGGTGCCCTGCTCGCCGAGCAGGCACGCGAGAGCGAGGCCGGCCGCTCCCGCGCCGACGACGACGACCTCGGCGCGGTCCACGCGCCTAGCCCCTGATCGAGTGCACGCGGGCGTGCAGGACCTTGCGCTGCGCCAGCGCCACCCGCAGCGCGCGGTGCAGGCCGTCCTCGAGGTACAGCTCGCCGCGCCACTGCACGACGTGGGCGAACATGTCGCCGTAGAAGGTCGAGTCCTCGGCGAGCAGCACGTCGAGGTCGAGCACCTTCTTGGTGGTGATGAGGTGGTCGAGCTGCACCTGCGTGGGCGGCAGCGCAGCCCACTCGGCCGTGGTCAGGCCGTGGTCGGGGTACGGCCGTCCCTCGCCGACGGCTCGGAAGATCACGTCACTCCCCGGTCACGGCAGCAGCGACCGCAGCTCGAGCGTCTGCTCCCGGTCCGGTCCCACGCCGATCGACGCGAAGGGCGCGCCGCTCATGTCCTCCAGCGCCTGCACGTACGCCTGCGCCGTCTTCGGCAGGTCCTCGAAGCTGCGGGCGCCGGTGATGTCGTCGGACCAGCCGTCGAGGTACTCGTAGACAGGTGTCGCGTGGTGGAAGTCCGTCTGCGTCATGGGCATCTCGTCGAAGCGCTGACCATCGACCTCGTACGCCACGCACACCGGGATGCGCTCCCAGCCGGTGAGCACGTCGAGCTTGGTGAGCACGAAGTCGGTGACGCCGTTGACGCGGGCCGCGTAGCGGGCGATGACCGCGTCGTACCAGCCGCAGCGCCGCGGACGGCCGGTGGTCGTGCCGAACTCGTGGCCGTTCGCGCGCAGCGTCTCGCCGTCGGCATCGAGCAGCTCGGTCGGAAACGGTCCCTCGCCGACGCGCGTCGTGTAGGCCTTCACGACCGCGATGACCTTGTCGACGCGGCGCGGGCCGATGCCGCTGCCGGTGCAGGCTCCGCCGGCGGTCGCGGACGACGACGTGACGAACGGGTAGGTGCCGTGGTCCACGTCGAGCAGCGTCGCCTGGCCGCCCTCGAGCAGCACCGTCTCGCCGCGGTCGAGCGCCGCGTTGAGCAGCAGCGAGGTGTCCGCGACCATCGGGCGGACCCGGTCGACGTAGGACAGCAGCTCCTCGACGACCGCCTCGGTCTCGACCGCCTTGCGGTTGTAGACCTTGACCAGCACATGGTTCTTCATGTCGAGGGCTGCCTCGACCTTCTGGCGCAGGATCCCCTCGTCGAACAGGTCCTGCACGCGGATGCCGATGCGGTTCATCTTGTCGGCGTACGTCGGGCCGATGCCGCGACCGGTCGTGCCGATGCGGCGCTTGCCGAGGAAGCGCTCGGCGACCTTGTCCAAGGTGCGGTTGTACGACGCGATGAGATGGGCGTCCGCCGACAGCACGAGCTTCTCGCAGGAGACCCCGCGCGCCTCGAGGGCGTCGATCTCCTCGAAGAGCACCGACAGGTCGACGACCACGCCGTTGCCGATCACGGGCGTGCAGCCGGCCGACAGGATGCCGCTGGGCAGCAGGTGCAGCGCGTAGGTGTCGTCGCCGATGACCACGGTGTGCCCGGCGTTGTTGCCGCCGTTGAACTTCACGACGTAGTCGACCGAGCCGCCGAGCTGGTCGGTGGCCTTGCCCTTGCCCTCGTCGCCCCACTGGGCGCCGACGAGCACGAGTGCGGGCATGGTTCGCTCCCTCTGCACGACTCAGCCCCGGGCGCAGATGCACCAGGGGCTCTTGCGAGGGAAGGCTATCCGACATGAGCCCTCCTCCCCAGCGCTTCCTGCTCGTGGCCAGCGACAAGGCGGGCAGCACCGACGCCGACGCGGTGGCCGCGGCACGGGACGTCCTCGACGCCGATCTGGTCACCTGCAGCGCCCCCGAGGACCTCGACGGGGCGCTGGACCGGCTCGACGGGCGCATGCTGGTCCTGGCCGGCGGCGACGGCAGCCTGCACCTCGCGGTGACGCGGCTGCAGGCCCGGCGGGAGCTCGACAGCACGCCGCTGGGCCTCGTACCGCTCGGGACCGGCAACGACCTGGCTCGCGCGCTCGACATCCCGCTGGACCCGGCTGATGCGGCCCGGCTGGTGCGCGACGGGTCCGCCCGGCCGCTGGACCTGATCACCGACGACGCGGGCGGGGTCGTCGTCAACGCCGTGCACGTCGGTGTGGGCGCCGAGGCGGCCGAGCACGCCGGCCGGCTCAAGCCGCGGCTCGGGCCGGTCGCCTACCCGGTGGGAGCGGTCCGCGCCGGCCTGCGGTCGAGCGGCTGGCGCCTGCGCGTCGAGCTCGACGGCCGGGTGCTGGCCGACAACCACCGACGCACGCTGATGGTCGGCATCGGCAACGGCCGGGGCATCGGCGGCGGCACCCCGCTGCTGCCGCACGCGGTGGCTGACGACGGGCTGCTGGACGTCGTCGTGTCGCAGGCGGCCGGGCCGGTCGCGAGGGTGCGGTACGGCGCGGCGCTGGCGTCGGGGCAGCACCTGCGCGACAAGGCGGTGCGCTACGGGCGCGGCACCACCGTCACCGTCATGGGCGAGCAGGTCGGGGTCAACGCCGACGGTGAGACCGGCGACGAGATCCGCCGCCGCAAGTGGACGATCTCGCCCGGGGCCTGGTCCATCGTCCGCCCCTAGCCCCGTCCATGATCAACGCCGTCCTTGCACAACTCCCAGCCGCGCCAGAAAGGTTCAAGTACGGCGTTGATCAGCGTTAGAAGAAGTGGTGCAGGGCGCGGGTGGCCTGCTCCTGGGCCCTCTGGTGCAGCGGCCGGTCCGCCCAGCGCCGGGGCTCGATGCGGACGCACCGCGGGAGCTCGGCGTCGAAGTCGTCCTCGAGCCGCCGGGTGATGCGCGGGTCGAGCACCGACATGACGACCTCCTCGTCGTGGTTCATCGACCGGCGGTTCATGTTGGCCGAGCCGACCACGGACGCGATGCCGTCGACGGTGAGGACCTTGGCGTGCAGCATCGAGGGCTGGAACGCCCAGATGCGCACGCCGCCCTCGACCAGGGTCGAGTAGATCGACTCGCTGGCCAGCTGGCAGACCCGCTTGTCGGCGTGCGGGCCCGGCAGCATCACGTCGACCTGGACGCCGCGCTCGACCGCGTCGAGCATCAGCTGCTGGAAGCACTCGTCCGGGACGAAGTACGCGGTCATCATCCGGAGCCGCTCCTGCGCGGACTCGATCATGACGCGGAAGACCGTTGCCATGTCGTTCCAGCCGACGCTGGCCGAGCCGCGGGCGACCTGCACGATCGAGCCGTCACCGGCCAGCTCGTGCTCCGGGAAGGTGCGGCACTCCTCGATCAGCGGGTGACCGGTCTCCGCCCAGTTCTGCGCGAACGACGCGGACAACCCGTCCACCGCCGGCCCCTGAACCCGTACGTGCGTGTCACGCCACTCGGTCTCGTCGCGGGCGTCGCCGCACCACTCCTGCGCGATACCGACGCCGCCGGTGAAGCCGATGCGCTCGTCCACGACGAGGACCTTGCGGTGGGTGCGGTGGTTCTGCTTGAGCGGCGAGGTCAGCTGGGCCACCGAGAACGGCTTGCGGAACCACTCGACGTGCACGCCGCAGTCGGTCATGTGGTCGATCAGGTTGCTCTCGATCAGCCGGCCGCCGATGGCGTCGATGAGCACCCGTACGCGCACTCCCGCCCGGGCCCGCTCGGCGAGCGCCATGGCGAACTCCTGCGCGATGTCGCCGCGCCAGTAGACGAAGGTCAGGAAGTCGACCGTGTGCTGCGCAGACCGGATCGCCTCGAGCATCGAGGGGAAGATCTGGTCGCCGTTGCGCAGGACCATCAGGGCGTTGCCCTCGCTGGCCGGGATGCCGAGCAGCGCCTCCAGCCGGCGGCGGAAGGACTGCACCCGCTCGTCGGAGGAGCCGTGCTGGTCGAGCTGGTCACCGGCGACCGTGTCGTCCGTCGTGGTCACGCGTACCTCCGAGGCCTGGGTGCCGCCTTCCTACCCTCCGGGACGCCGACCCGTTGCGCCACCCGGGTGACCCTGCCGTCACTACGCTCCTGCCGTGGCCCGCATCCCCGGCATCGACGGCGTCTTCTCGATCCTGCAGGCGCAGACGGAGGCGCTGGCGCAGCTGCCCGCCGCCGTGGCCGCGCTCACCGGCGCCGTCCGCGGCCTGGGCGAGGTCGTGGGGGAGGCGCGCGAGACGCTCGCGGCAGTGAACCGGCTGGCCGTGCGCATGGACGCGATGGCCGAGGAGCTCGAGGAGCCGCTCCGCGCCCTGGCGCCGGGCCTGAAGCGGCTGGCCGTGGTGCTGGACGACCCGCTGGTGGACGAGATCCCGATCACCCTGCGCAAGGTCCAGGACGACGTCCTGCCGGTCCTGCGCACCCTGGCAGACACCCACGAGCGCGTCGCGTTCATCGCGGGCTCGACCGAGCGGATCATGACCTTCGTCGACGAGACCAGCCGGACGATCGCCCACCTGCCCGGCGCTGCCCTGCTGGGACGACGTCGCCCGCCCAGTCGCGTCACCGGGACCGAGCCGCCCGCGGCCCGGGTGGTCCCGAGCGACCCGCCCGTGCCCGAGCTCTAGAAGCCGCCCAGCGCGGGCGCGGCAGCCGGGTCGCTGTCGTCGAGGAACTGCCGGATGCGGGCGGCCTCGGGCTCCTCGCCGATGGCGGCGGCGGCGCGACCGAGCGCGAACAGGGCGCGCAGGAAGCCGCGGTTGGGCCCGTGCGACCACGGCACCGGGCCGTAGCCCTTCCAGCCCGCACGACGCAGCGCGTCCAGGCCGCGGTGGTAGCCGGTGCGCGCGTAGGCGTACGACTCGACGAACGCGTCCCGCTCGTACGCAGCCTCGGCCAGCAGCGCCCACGCCAGCGAGCTCGTCGGGTGCGCCGCGGCCACGTCGGCCGGCTCGGCGCCGCGCTCGACCAGCTCGCGCGGCTCCACCTCGTCGGGCAGCAGCGTGGGAGGCGGTCCGCCGAGCAGGTCCTTGCCCTGAATGCTCATGCGCCCATCGTGCCCGACGCTGTCGGGATGGACTACGCACGCACGGCCGTACGCGCGCTGCTCGGCGCGACCGCGCATCCGGGCGGCGAGGCGCTGACCCGGCACGTCCTGGACCGGCTCGCGCTGCCGATCGGCTCGCTGGTGGCCGACGTCGCCTGCGGGGACGGCGCCGCGCTGCGCCTGCTCGAGCGCCGGGGCCTGCTCGGCGTCGGGGTCGACCTCGCGCCGCGAGCCGTCCGGCGCGCGGGCGCGGCAGTGGTCGGCGACGCGCAGGCCCTGCCGCTGCGGTCCGGGGCGTACGACGCGGTGCTGTGCGAGTGCTCGGTCTCCACGTTCGCCGATCCGGCGGCGGCGCTCGCCGAGATGGCGCGCGTGCTGCGTCCCGGCGGCCGGCTGGCCATGACCGACGTGGTCCTGCGGCGCGACCTGGCCGCCCCGGAGGTGGTCACCGCGGTGGACCGGCTGACCGGTGCGCGGACGGTCCCGGAGTACGTCGGGCTCCTCGAGGACGCCGGCCTCCGGGTCCTGCGTGTCGAGGACCGCGCGCAGGACGCGCTCGCGCTGTCCCGGCGCGTCGCCCGACGGCTCGCGCTCGTGGGCGCCCGCGGCACGGCCTCGACCGCCCGGGCCTGTGCCCGGGCGGTCGAGAGCGGTGCGCTGTCCTACGTCGTGCTCGTGGCCGTCCGGCCGTGAGCCCTCTAGGAGCGGGGTGCGGTCCAGGCGGCGGTGAAGACCGCCCGGTCCACGGTGCCGGGGCGGGCCGTCTCGAGGTGCTTCTCCGCCGCGAAGCGCCGGGCGACGGCCGAGCTCTGCGGGCCGAAGCGGCCGTCGACCGAGATGCGCCACCCGCGGGCCCGCATCTGCCGCTGCCAGGCCATCGTCGACGCGCGGTAGGCCGAGCGGTCCGCGACGGTCATGACGTGCCCGTCGAAGCGCGGCGCAGCCGACGAGACCGGCCGGCTGCGGGAGGCCCGCGCGGCGGACTCCCGGCGGGTCGAGGTCGTCGACGACGCCACCTGCGTCGCAGGCGCCGCGGTGCCGGAGTCCGGCGTGCTGGTCAGCCCGAGCGAGCGCGAGCAGGACGGCCACGGGCCCCAGCCGCGCTGGCCGTAGAGCTTCTGCCCGGCGGCGATCTGGGTGGCCTTGCTGGACGTGTGCGGGTAGCCGCCGAAGCCCAGGCCCCGCCAGGTCGCGAGGTTGAACTGGAGCCCGCCGTAGTAGCCGTTGCCGGTGTTGATCGACCAGTTGCCGCCGCTCTCGCAGGACGCGAGCCGCTCGAAGTCGCTGACGCTGCCGCCACCGGCCGACGCGGAGGAGACGATGAGCGAGGCGTCGGTGACGGCGAAGGCGGCAGTCATGCCGCCGGCGACCAGGACGGGCCCGACCCGGGAGGGCTTGGCGTGGCGGGCGTTCTTGCGGGGCGTGACGAAGGCGCTCAGGGCAGGCACAGGTACGGGGGTCCTCTCCTCACGCCTGCGGAGTCAGCTGTCGGGTTCAGGTCGGAGAACCTGGCCTCTCGCGAGGCTTCACCCCAAGGGCGCCCGAAGGCGCCCGGGGAACGTGTGGGTCCCCCGCTCCTGCCCCGGGAGTGCCGGGGGGTCCGGCTCCCCGGGGCAGGACTCGGCGGGAGGGAGCGGCCGTCGCGCCCTGCGGCGCGACCCGCTGAACGTAACGGAACGATGACAAGATCGGTAGGTCTTGGCCCGGCCGGTGTCGGCTACCGCAGGCGGTCCGGTGCTCCGCAGGTCCTCGCAGGCTCGCACCACGCGGGCGGCCATCCCGGTCTCGGCCGCTTTGCCCCAGGCCCGCGGGTCGTACTGCTTCTTGTTGCCGACCTCGCCGTCGATCTTCAGCACTCCGTCGTAGCTGCTGAACATGTGCGCTGCGACCGGCCGCGTGAAGGCGTACTGGGTGTCGGTGTCGACGTTCATCTTCACGACGCCGTAGTCGAGGGTCTCCCGGATCTCCTCCAGCAACGAGCCCGAGCCCCCGTGGAAGACGAGGTCGAACGGCTTGTCGGTGCCGGTCTTCGCGCCGACGGCGTCCTGGATGTCCTTGAGGATCGAGGGCCGGAGCTTGACGTTGCCCGGCTTGTAGACGCCGTGCACGTTGCCGAACGTCGCGGCCAGCATGAAGCGGCCCTTCTCGCCGGTGCCGAGAAGCTCGGCCGTGCGCAGCGCATCCTCGGGGGTCGTGTAGAGCTTCTCGTTGATGGCGTTCTCGACGCCGTCCTCCTCACCGCCGACGACGCCGATCTCGAGCTCCATCACGATGCGGGCCTTCGAGCACTTCTCGAGCAGCTCCTGCGCGATGGAGAGGTTCTCCTCGAGCTCGACGGCCGAGCCGTCCCACATGTGCGACTGGAACAGCGGCTCGCGACCGGCGTCGACACGCTCCTGGCTGATCGCGATCAGCGGGCGCATGTAGCCGTCCAGCTTGTCCTTGGGGCAGTGGTCGGTGTGCAGCGCGATGCTCACGTCGTAGGCCTGAGCCACGTGGTGGGCGTACTCCGCCAGCGCCTGGGCCCCGATCACCATGTCCTTCACCGTGCTGCCCGAGAGGTACTCCGCGCCGCCGGTCGACACCTGCACGATGCCGTCCGACTCCGCCTCGGCGAACCCGCGCAGCGCGGCGTTGAGCGTCTGCGAGCTCGTGACGTTGATCGCGGGGTACGCGAAGCGGCCCGCCTTCGCCGCGTCGAGCATCTGGGCGTAGACCTCGGGGGTCGCGATCGGCACGGGTGTCCTCCTGGAGCGTTCGGCTGACGCGGAGCATGCCAGACGCTCATGCTGGTCCCCCGGGCTGTCGAAGGCCCGGTATCCGCACGTTGCGGACCGGTCACGGTGCGCGTGGGAGCCAGACGCCCCGCGTCCTGACTGGTACTACGGGCACCCCGGCCGTCGCCGGCGCCCTCTCGGAAGGACACGCATGACCTCCCCCTCGATGCGCCGCCGTCTTGGCGCGTCCGGAGCGGCCCTGGTCGCGCTGGTCGCCCCGGTCGCCCTCGCGCTCCCGGCGCACGCCAGCGCCACCGCCGCCGAGATCGTCTACGCAGCCGACGACAACAACGACGGCGTCTACAGCGTCGTGCTACGCGACCTCGAGAGCCGCCGGCTCACCACCGTCCTCCCGGCGGACACCACCAACCAGTGGATCTACGACGAGCCCGAGCTGTCGCCGGACGGCGGCAGGATCGCGCTGTCCAGCGACCGCGGCGGCACGACCGACTTCGACGAGGGCATCGCCGTCGTCAACCGCGACGGAAGCGGCTTCACGCGCCTGACCAACCCGCCGACGACGAGCGACAAGCTGTTCGCCATCGACGTCTCCGCGGCCTGGTCACCGGACGGCTCCACGATCCTGTTCACGCGGATCACCACCGACAGCACCAACCCGGCCGACATCAAGAGCACTGCGGCGCTCTACACCGTGCCCGCGGCCGGTGGCGCCGCCACGGCAGTGCCGAACGCCGGAGACGGCTACACCGCCGACTGGAGCCCCGACGGCCGGCGCATCGTGTTCGCCGCGCTGCCGGCACCGACCGCGGCCGTGCCGGAGCCGGACAGCGGCCCGCTCACGCTGATCAACCGCGACGGCAGCGGGCGGACGACGCTCGTGGGCGCCGAGGGCCTGATGCCGGCCTGGTCGCCGGACGGCCTCACGATCGCCTACGCGACCGTCACGAACCGTGACGTCGACCGGACTGCTGCGGTGGACACCACGAAGATCGCCACGGTGCCCGCCGCGGGCGGCACCCCCACGATCATGGGCCCGACCCAGCCCACCAGCGCCCCGAGCGTCGCGGAGTACCCCGCCTGGTCGCTCGATGGCGAGAGCATCCTGTTCGACCTGTTCGGCTACAGCAGCACCGACAGCTTCCCGCCCGGCGACCTGTGGGCGGTCGACCGCGCGGGCACCCGGGCGGGCCGCGTCACGACGACCGCCGGCGACGAGGCGCAGGTGCACGTCCAGGGACCGACGCCGCAGCCGGTCAGCGCGGGCACCGCGTCGACCTACACGCCGGTGACCCCCAAGCGCATCCTCGACACCCGCACCCCCCCGATCGGTGCTCCGGCGGGCAAGATCGGCCCGGCCGGGACCCTCGACCTCGCCGTCCGCGGCGTGCAGACCGCCCAGGGCGCCGTTCCCGCCAACGCCTCCGCCGTGGTCCTCAACGTGACGGTCACCGGCACGACGGCGTCGACGGACATCCGCGCCTACCCGAGCGGCACCGGCGTCCCCGGGGCCAGCAGCCTGAACGCTGCCGCCGGCCAGACGGTCCCGAACCTCGTGACGGTCCGGATCGGCGACAACGGGGCCGTGACCCTGCGCAACGGCGCCGGCTCGGTCAACCTCATCGCGGACATCGCCGGCTGGTACACCCCGGACACGACGGGTGCGGGCTTTGCGGCTCTGGACCCCAGCCGCATCCTCGACACGCGCAGCCCGTCCGTGGGCGCTCCCGCGGCCAAGGTCGGCGGCGGCTCGTCGATCGACCTGCAGGTCACCGGGTCGCTGCCGACGGCGGACGGCACCACGGTGTCCGTCCCGGCCGATGCCCGGGCGGTCGTCCTCAACGTCACGGCCACCGGTGCCACCGCCGGCACCGACGTCCGCGTCTACCCGACGCCGACCGGCGACGCCGTGCCGCAGGTCAGCAACCTCAACGTGCGGGCCGGTCAGACGACCCCGAACCTGGTGACCGTCGCCGTCGGCGAGGGCGGCAAGGTGCGCCTACGCAACCTGAACGGCTCGGTCAACCTCATCGCCGACATCGCCGGCTACTACTCGCCGGGAGCCGCAGGCCGCTTCGTGCCGGTCGCCCCGGCCCGCTTCCTCGACACCCGCTCGGGCATCGGCGGCGCGCCGATCCCGACGACCGCCGAGGGCTACGTCGATCTCAAGGTCGCCGGCACCCGCGCGGTCCCGCCGGGCGCGACCGCGGCGGTGCTGAACCTCACCGGCACCGGCGTCAGCACGTCGACCGACGTGCGCGCCTACCCGGTCGGCGCGGCCCGCGTGCCGACGGTCAGCAACCTCAACCTGACCAAGGGCGCCACCCGGGCCAACCTGACGATCGTCAAGATCGGCACCGACGGCCGGGTGCGGGTGCGCAACGGCGCCGGCCAGGTCAACCTCATCGGCGACCTCGCCGGCTACATGGTCGGCTAGCCGCACCCAGGTCGCCCGCCCCACAGCCCTTCCGATGATCTTCCGCATCTGGTCACCGACACGCCGTGCGGCAGGACCATCCGGTGACGCTCGCGGGCGGGCGGTCTCAGACCCCGTTGCGGACGTCGCGGCGGATGTCGGCCTCGACCGCCTCGAACGCCTTGCGGGCGGCGATGAGCACCGGGTCCCAGACCGGCGCGAACGGCGGCGCGTACGACAGGTCGAGCCCGAGGACCTCGTCGACGCTCATCTCGTTCCAGATGGCCGTGGCCAGCACGTCGATCCGCTTGGCAGCGCCCTCCCGCCCGGCGATCTGCGCGCCGAGCAGGCGGCCGCTGCGCTTCTCGGCGGTCAGCTTCACGCGGATCGGCTTGGCGCCCGGGAAGTAGCCGGCGCGGGTCGTGGAGTCGACGTGCGCCGTGACGAAGCAGTAGCCGGCCGCCTCCGCCTCGACCTCGGACAGCCCCGTACGCGCCACCTCGAGGTCGCACACCTTGGTCACCGCGGTGCCGATCACGCCCGGGAACGTCGCGTAACCGCCGCCCAGGTTGATGCCGACGACGCGGCCCTGCTTGTTGGCGTGCGTGCCGAGCGCGACGACCATCCGCTGGCCGGACAGCCGGTGGACGCTCTCGACGCAGTCGCCGGCCGACCAGATGCCGGGCACCGAGGTGCGCATCCGGTTGTCGACCGCGATGCCCCCGGAGAGCCCCAGCGGGATGCCGGCGGCCTGGGCGAGCGCCACGTTGGGACGGACCCCGAGGCCGAGCACCACGAGGTCGGCCGGCAGGCGGGTGCCGCCGGCCGTGACGACCGCGGTGGCGCGGCCGTCCGGGCCGGTCTCGACGCGGTCGGCCGCCTCGCCCAGCACCAGCCGGATGCCCATGTCGGCGACCGCGTCGGCGATGAAGTGCCCGATGTCCGGGTCGAAGGTGCCGACCGGCGTGGGGGAGAGGTCCACGACGGTGACGTCCAGACCGCGCACCTTGCAGGCCTCCGCGAGCTCCAGGCCGATGTAGCCACCGCCGACCACGACCACCCGCTCGACGTCTCCCCGCTCGAGGTCGGCGATCAGCGCGCGCCCGTCGTCGAGCGTCTGCACGCCGTGCACGCCGGGCGCGTCGAAGCCGTCCGCCCGCGGCCGCATGGGCACGCTGCCGGTCGCGTAGACGAGCGAGTCGTACGGCTGCTCGTACTCCCGTCCGGTCTCGAGGTCGCGCGCCGTGACCCGCTTGGCAGCGACGTCTATCGCGACCACCTCGGTCCGCATGCGCACGTCGATGTCGTTGGCCCGGTGCTGCTCGGGCGTGCGCGAGATGAGCTCGGCCTCGGTCTCGACGGCGTTGCCGATCCAGTACGGGATCCCGCAGGCGGAGTACGACGTGTTGTGCCCGCGCTCGAACGCCACGATCTCCAGATCGGCCGCGTCCCGCCGCTTGCGGGCCTGGCTC
>JBKJQM010000471.1:0-4409 GCA_046594005.1 Mycobacteriales bacterium | reverse complement strand
GCGCTGCCCGGGTCGTGGGTGCTGTCTCGGGTCGAGCAGGCCCGGGACGAGCTCACGTCGCAGGTCGCGGAGCTCTCCTCCACGCTCGACAGCGCGTCCACCGCCGTGCGCCTGGCGCCACCGCTGCTCGGCTCCGACCGGCCGCGGCGCTTCGTGGTGCTGCTGCAGCAGAACGCCGAGAGCCGCGGCACGGGTGGGTTGCCGGGCGGCTTCGCTGTGGTCGAGGTCGCTGCCGGCCGGCTGACGGTCGTGCAGACCGCGAGCAACGTCGACGCTCCGAACGGCTCCATCCCGCTCCCGGCCGGCGTGTCGACCGACTACCTCGTCCGGTACGGAATCCTGGGAGCGCTCGACCGCTGGGTGAACATCAACGTCAGCCCCGACCTGCCCAGTGTCGCCCGGGTCGTGGCCGAGCGCTTCCGCGTGCAGCGCAAGCAGACTGTCGACGGCGTCATCACCCTGGATGCGCAGGCGCTGGCCGCCATCCTCACGGGCAGCGAGCCGGTGCGGCTGGTCGACGGCACCCCGCTGCCGGCGGAGGGGATCGTGGAGTACCTGGGGGTCCGCCAGTACGCGGACTTCGCCCCCGCCACCGGCTCCGACATCAACAACAACAGCCAGGCCCGCAAGGACGCGCTGTCGCTCATCGGCGCGCAGACGGCGGCCCGCCTCTCGGGTGGCGCGGGCGACAGCGAGGCGCTGCTGCGGGGGTTGTTCGAGGCGGTCCGCAGCGGCCACCTCCGGATGGCGAGCGACGATCCCGCCCTCGACCTGCTTGCGCAGGCAGATGTCGACGGCGCGCTGCCCTCACCGCGGCGGCCGGTCGCCTACCCGGTGCTGTTCAACTCCTCGGGGAGCAAGCTCGACCAGTTCGTCGACCGCTCCGTCCGCTACGCAGCGCAAGGGTGCGGCTCGGGAAGGAGGAGCAGCCGGATCGAGGTGACGCTGACGAACCGGGCGCCCGCGCAGGGCCTTCCGGCGTACGTCACCACGCGCCTGACGCCGCAGCTGAAAGTCATCTCGTCGACCGAGGACGTCGTGACGCTCAACGTCTACGCAACTGCCGGGGCCACCCTGCGCCGTGCCACCCTCGACGGGGTGGTCCTGGATCCGAAGGATCCCCGCCTGCCGTTCCTGGCGCGCTTCGTCGAAGGCGGACTGCCGGCGTGGGCGGTCCGGATGACCCTGCCGCGGGAGAAGGCGCGCACGCTCACACTGGAGCTCGAGGAGCCCGTGCTCAGCGGTGCACCTCAGGTGCCGGTGCAGCCGCTGGCTCGGCCGCTCCAGGTGCAGGTCGACGCACCCAGCTGCTGAACGCGTTCCAGGGTCAGGCGGTGCTGACGTCGTCGCGGCGACGACGGCGCGCGAGCACGACGGTTCCCGCACCGGCTGCGACGAGTGCGGCACCCAGACCGGCCACCGTGAGGAGCTCGACGGAACCGGTGAAGGGCAGGGCAGCCGGTCGCACAGCCGGGGTGTCCACGACGTCGGAGATCGGCACCACAGTCGCCGGGCTCGGCTGGGTCACCGGCTCCTGGACGACGCCACCGATGTCGGCCAGCACCGTGAAGCAGACGCCCACGACGTTCGGCGATCCGTTGAGGGTGCCGTTGAAGATCACGATGTAGGTGCCGGGGTCCGCAGGCACCGTGAAGGGCACCGAGGCATTGCCGGTCGGGCTGACCACCGGCGCCGGGGACAGGGCCGTGCCGTTGAAGGTGGCCGTCACCGCCGAGCCGGGGTCGAAGGAGCCATCGCCGCTGGTGAGCACGATGCCCTCAGCCGGTGCGGGGTTGGCGTTGCTGGCGGCGCCGGCAGTCGCACCCGGCGCGTAGGCAAGGACCCCACTGGCGCAGTCCGGCACGAAGTCGGCCGCCGTCTGTGCCGAGGCAGGCGCGGCGAGCAGGAGCACGCCCGCTGCCGTTGCTGCCGTGATCGCGCCGAATGCCGTCTTGTTCTGCATGTCCCACCCCGATGGCTCACTGTCAGTGACCAACAGGGTCGCACATGTACGGCGTCTTGTCGCCTGTCAGTCTCAAGTCACTGCTCCGGACTGCCGATGTCACTCCCGCGGCGCCCCTCGATCGTGCATGCTCACGCTTGGCGACAGCGCGTGATGAGCAGGGGGCGGTGCGTGATGACGGTCCTTCGGGAGGCCGACCGGTCTGCCCCGCCGCTGGAGCAGGCCGCTGCCGTCGACCGGTCCCCCTGGCTGCGGCGCTACTCGCAGGCGCTGGTCCTGGTCGACTTCGCCGCGCTGTGCGCCGCGGCCGTGCTGGCCGTGCTGGTGCGCTTCGGCTCAGAACGCGGAGAGCTGCGCGGTGTCAGCTACTACGCGGTCGCGGCGGTGCTGGTCGTGCTCTGGATGACCGTCCTGGCCCTCAGCCGCTGCTACGAGATGCGCTTCGTCGGCTCCGGGCCCGAGGAGTTCCGGCGAGTGGGCAACGCGTCGATCCGCCTGACAGCGACCGTGGCGCTGATCGGCTACGGCACGCGCCTGGATCTGGCCCGTGGCTACATCGCGGTCGCGCTGCCCGCCGGGCTGCTCTTCCTGCTGGTCGGACGGTACGGAGCCCGCGTCGTGCTGCACCGCAGGCGGCTGCGCGGCGAGTGGCGGCACCGCGTCGTCGTGGTGGGGAACCACCCGCAAGCGGAGGCCCTCATCGCGCTGCTCGGCCAGGAGCCGCTGTCCGGGCTGTACGTCGTCGGCGCCTGCGTCCCCGGTGCCCGGGCCTGGCGCAACCCGACGGCCGCCAAGGACATCCCCATCCTCGGCAGCCTCGGCAGCGTCACCCAGGCGCTCGCGGAGTCCGGGGCCGACACCGTGGCCATCGCGGCGTCACCGGGCGTAACCGCAGAGGCTCTGCGACGGTTGTCCTACGAGCTGGAGGGCACAGGCGTCGACCTGCTCGTGGCGCCGGCCCTGACGAACATCACCGGCACCCGCGTCAGCCTGCGCCCCGTCGCGGGACTGCCGCTGCTGCACCTGGACGAGCCGGAGCTCGACGGGGCCCGCAAGTTCGTCAAGGCGGTCTTCGACCGGACGCTCGGGCTGGTCGGGCTGCTCCTGACGCTGCCCGTTCTCCTGGGTCTCGCCCTCGCAGTCCGGCTCGACAGCCGCGGACCCGCGCTGTTCCGGCAGGAGCGCGTCGGCCGGGACGGCCGGACCTTCTCGGTGCTCAAGTTCCGGTCGATGGTGGTGGATGCGGAGACCCACCTGGACGGGATGGCTGAGCAGAACGAGCACGACGGCGTGCTGTTCAAGGTCCGCCGCGATCCGCGGATCACCCGGGTCGGCCGGGCGCTGCGCCGCTTCTCGCTCGACGAGCTGCCCCAGCTCATCAACGTCGTGCTCGGGCAGATGTCGCTCGTCGGTCCACGGCCGCCGCTCCCGTCGGAAGTCGCGAGGTACGAGGGCAGCGCGTCGCGACGGCTGCTCGTCAAGCCCGGGATGACCGGGCTGTGGCAGGTGAACGGCCGCTCCGACCTCACCTGGGACGAGACCGTGCGACTGGACCTGCAGTACGTCGAGTCGTGGTCCCTGGGGCTCGACGTCGCGATCCTCGCCAAGACCGTCCTGGCCGTCGCCCGCGGCCGCGGGGCGTACTGAGGTTGCCCGCCTCCGACCGCTTCGGTGCCCTCGCCATGGCCGTCCTCAGCGGGTGGTGCGTGCTGGCGCTGCTGCGACGGACGCCGAGCAGGCTGGACGTGATCGTGGCCGGAGCCCTCGGCGCCCTGGCAGCCGGGTGGCTGTTGCAGAGCCCGGCCTACGAGGGGCCGGGGATCCTCGCGCTCACGGACTCCTCGGGGCTGGCGGCTGCGGACATGGGGGTGCCGCCGAGCTTCTTCCTGTCGGGCGCGGTGCTGTACGCGGCGTGGCGGGACCGGCGGAGGGCGAGGGACCGAGCGCTCAGAGCACCGTCAGGTGCTCGGACGCAGCCCCCCGAACGGCACTGAGCGGCAGCCGTCGGTCGAAGGTGGCCAGCCGTCCGTCGAGAGCGACGGCCAGCGCGAGCAGGTAGGCGTCAGTGACCTGACGTGACCCGTGCAGCTGCGACCAGTCCGCGACTGCGGGGTCGAGCAGGCTGACGGAGCACGACCAGAATGCGTGGTGCGCGCTGCGCTGGGCGTCAGCCAGCAGGCTCGCTGCCACAGCCGGTCCGACGGGACTCGGGTAGCGGGGCTGGCTGAGCACCCGTACGGCGCCGTTCTCCGTGATCGCGCACGACGCCCAGCCGCCGTCCAGCTCGCGATCCAGCCAGGAGGACGCAGTTCCGTGCTCGGCATGATCGCTGTCGAGCAGCGCCAGGAGCACGTTGACGTCGAGCAGCGCGCGTCTCACGCGTCGTCGTCCTCCCGCAGCCGGTCGATGAGCTCGTTGGTCACCACGGGCCCGCGGTGGGGCAGGG